>JBGSVX010000674.1:0-5511 GCA_041752795.1 Terrimicrobiaceae bacterium | reverse complement strand
TCCCGGTCGGCTATGAGGTTTCTGAAAACGAACGCACCGGCCTGCCTCTTTTGAAAAAAGGCTCGAAATCCTGAGTTCACAAATCCTCTTGGGGTTCGAAATTTGACGTTACTGATGGACCATCGGCAAGATGCCGGTGCCATGAGTTACCATGTGACATTGGGGCCAGCCAATGATCCAAAAACCGCAGACACAACTTTTATGAGGCTTAAAGATCGTCTGGATATCCTCCTTGTCGAGCAGGGCCACTTTGATTCACGCGAAAAGGCAAAACGCGCCATCATGGCCGGGGCCGTGTCAGTGAATGGTCAGCGCGCAGAAAAACCCGGCGCCCTGGTATCAAGGGACGCAGAGTTTTCTGTGGCGGTGCCAGAAAAATTCGTTGGGCGTGGCGGATTGAAATTGGAGGCGGCACTTGATTCCTTTGCTGTCCCGGTGTCAGGACGGGTTTGCTTGGACATCGGGGCATCCACCGGCGGATTCACGGATTGTCTCCTACAGCGCGGCGCAAAAAAAGTGCATGCGATTGACGTGGGGCATGGGCAGTTGGATTGGCGGATTCGCGAAGATCCCCGCGTCGTTGTTCGTGAGGGCCTGAATGCAAGGCATCTCACCCGCGAGGATATTCCCGATCCCATTGATCTGATCGTTGCAGATGTGAGTTTCATTTCGTTGACATTGATTTTGGGGCCGGCATTTGCATTATTGCAGGAACCTTCCGATGTGATTGTCCTCATTAAACCTCAGTTTGAATTGTCCGCATCCGAAGTCGGACGTGGTGGAGTCGTTTCGGATCCGATGCTCCGCACTCGCGCAGCAGATAAAATCCGCGCCTTTGTGGAAGGGGCAGGTCATCGCTGGGTAGCATTGATGGATTCACCAATCCCCGGACGGGAAGGCAACGTGGAATTTCTTGCCCATTTAAAACCATGATTGGAATCATCGCCCACTCCTCCAAGGCCGATGCCCGCAAAGTCTTGCGCTCCTTGGTGCAGGCATTGGAGAAGAACGGGCTGTCTCATGAAATGGAGTCAGCGACTGCTGCCCTCATTGGGAGGGAATCCAAAATGGATGAGCGCGCATTGGCCAACCGGGCCTCAATCCTTGCAGTGCTTGGCGGAGATGGCACCATCCTTCGCGTCGTTCACCGTTTGGGAAATGGGTTGCGTCCAATCTTTGGAATCAACATCGGATCCTTGGGATTTTTGACTTGCGTCGGCCCGACGGAGACCAACCGGGCCGTGGAGAGCCTTGCAAATAAAGACTACATCCTGAGTCCACGAAGTCTGATGATGGTGGAGTTAAGCGGGCCGAACCGGTGCGAGCGCTTTCATGCCCTCAACGATATTGTCATCGGCCGGGGTCAGCACTCGGAACTCATCAAAGTGGAGCTGTCCATCGATGGGTCGGTGCTCACCGATTACAATGCGGACGGCCTCATTGTTGCCACGCCGACCGGTTCCACGGCTTATTCCCTTTCTGCGGGAGGACCGATTCTCATGCCGGAGAGCGGGGCCTTTGTGGTCACTCCAATCTGCCCTCATGTACTCACCAACCGGTCCATAGTTGTTAGCGACCGCTCGGTGATTGAGGCGCGCGTTTCCCAACCCGGCAAAGTGGTGTTCCTTACCGTGGATGGCCAGAAGTCCGTGGCCATGGCAGAGGGAGATCACTTAAAAATCCGGAAAAGCCGGAGGCAACTTCGTTTGGCGATGCTGCCCGAGCGGCTGTTTCCTAAGGTCCTCCGACAAAAACTCAAATGGAGCGGAAGCAATATTTAACTTCATGAGCTCACTTTCCAATTGTTTGCCAATCACCAAAGTGGACCTTTCGCTCAAAGCGACCACACGCTCAGAGGCTGTTGAGAATGTGTTGGCCCGACTTGCCGGTGATCCTGAGGTCCGCAATTTCGACGAACTAAAAAAGGCCATCGAAAAAAGCGAAGCCCCGGTACTCTGCGAGAATGGAGCAGGCCTCCTGATTGCTCATGGCCGCACCGAGTCCGTCGGGCGCCTGGTCCTTGCGGTTGGACGTTGTGCCGAGCCACTCCATTTGCAGGGCGTGGAATGTCCGCTTCGTTTGGTGTTCGTGGCAGGCATCCCAGCAGCCTTCAATTCCGAATACCTCCGGGTCGTGGGGGCCATTGTCCGCATTTGCAAAAGCCCAAGTGACCTCGAAAATCTGCTCACTTCCTCCACGCCACCAGAATTTTTAAAATTTCTGTCTGCCGCCGAGAACCGGCTCTGACCTTTCCCTAAACGGCCCCAATCAACCAGTCCGGGATGGTGCCAATCGGCGAGCGGATATCCCGGTTGTTTTCTGACAGATCATGGGATTGAAGATCCTCACTCACGATGCCCACGAATTCCGAAGGGTTGAGAGGCCGGGGGGCATCCAGATTGGCACCGTTGATGAAGGATTGAAAAAGTCCATCGATTTCGGCATCCGAGGCTCGTTGGTGGTGAGACCAATGCGCGAGGTGACGCTCCGAGTAGGCGATTTCGCGCATCATGGCCTGCCTCTTGATGATCAGCGCGTAATCGGCGTAGTTTGCGTGAATCAACAGCAGGTCGTCCGTAACGGCAGATGCCACCGAACAATCATGACATCCCGGATACCATGTGACGGGAACACGCGTCACGAGCGGTTTGGAAAAGGCCTTCATCATAAACCCGAATTTTCTTTGACCCAGAATCGGTTTGGTCGCGAGGAGCGTGGAACTTTCGCGGTCGCGCAGATGGCTCATTTGAATGCCAATCGGCCGAATCACATCCTGGGAATGGGCCGCAAGGAATTCGTGCAGGTCCCGGTATTTGCGGGGATCGGGAATAAGGAATTCGTCACAATCAGAATAGATCACAACATCGTGATAATGGAGAAGTGTCTTTTGGAGGTCGTTGATGAAATCTGCCCGCTGCCCCTCATCCAGATCGCTACGGGGAATATTCAGGCGGTTGATTCCTTTGAGGTCGTTGGTGCTGCCGTCCGTTGAACCATGATCCACAACGAGGAGACACTCCCTTCCGAGCTGGCGATGATGATGGTTCACCCATCGCTGAACGAAGGGACCATGATTGTAAACCATGGTAAACATGATGACCGAAGGGCGGTTGGCCGATCGTGATTCGACGGATTTTTTGGGTTTAAGCAGGTTGATGAGTGAACGGATCATTTTCGGAGTCGTTATTCCAAATATATTCAGCACGATGAGCAATATCCCTCGCTGTCGATTCATCAAAGAGGTGAGCGATGAGAGCAACGGACATATCGATCCCGGCAGCAATACCCGAGGAAGTCCAAATTTTTCCGTCCTGCACCCAGCGGGCTTTTCGATTCCATTTTACGGCGGGTCCCTGCGAGGCGGCCCACTCGAAGGCGATTTTGTTCGAGGTTGCGCGGCGGCCGTCGAGGAGGCCCGTTGCGGCAAGGAGCCCGCTGCCAGTGCACACCGAAGCGACAAGAGTGGACTGATGAACTGCGGTTTTCAGGTTTGCCAAGAATGCAGAATCGCTGACGAGTTGACGTGTTCCAATCCCGCCGGGAACGAGCAAGACATCATTCGGTTGGCCAAAGCCGGTGTCGGGAATGGCCCGGACGCCGGCTGAACTCGCAATCGGGTCCACGCGATCAGCAATCAGTTGAATCCGGGCACGTTCTCCGAGTAGCCCGAACATTTCGAGAGGCCCGAAGACATCCAGCAATTCAAAGCCGGGGAAAATGACAGCAGAAATCCTGAGCGGAGCTATTGGCACGCCTCACATTCACCGCCATTGCGCATGGCCTCAATCGAGCAGGCCAGGCGTTCTTCCGGCGTTGGTGCTGCGGCGTCTCCGGCCACGACTCCGCGCAATTCTTTTTTCCGATCCGTGGGTCCATCGATTTTGGAAGCCCCGAGGCTGCGCAGGTAATACGTGGTCTTGAGTCCGGTGTGCCATGCCCGGCGATACATGTGACTCAGGGTCTTGAGGTCCGGCGTGGCGAGAAACAGGTTCACGCTCTGGGATTGATCAATCCACTTCTGACGGCGGGCGGCAGCATCAATCAAGTATTTGAAATCCACCGAGAAAGCGGTCACGTGTTTGCGTTTGAGGTCAGCCGGCACGCGGTCAATGTCCGCAAGTTCTCCATCAAAGTATTTGAGATCGTCCAGCATTTCGCGGTCCCAGAGCCCGTGTTTTTTGAGGTCCTGGACGAGTTCCGAATTGAGAACGATGAAATCGCCGCCCAGATTCTTTTTCACGTAGAGGTTCCGGTAGTTGGGTTCGATGCAGGGGGTGGTGCCAGTGATGTTTGAGATCGTGGCAGTGGGCGCGATGGCGAGCACATTGGAATTGCGCATTCCATGGGCGCGGATTTTATCACGCACGGGATTCCAGTCCATGCGTCCACCGCGTGGCACATCAATTTTGATGCCGCGTTCCCGTTCGAGGATTTCAATGGTGTCCTGAGGCAGGAGACCCCGGTCCCATTTGGATCCACGGTAGGACGAGTACGTGCCACGTTCCGCAGCGAGGTCACTGGAGGCCTCGAACGCGTAATAGGCAATCGCTTCCATGAACTCATCATTAAAATCAATCGCCTCTTCACTTGCGAAGCTGATGCCCCTCTTGAACAATGCGTTTTGAAGGCCCATAACGCCCAGCCCGATGGGACGGTGACGCATGTTCGAGCGTTTTGCGGCCTCAGTGGGATAGAAGTTGATATCGATCACATTGTCCAAGGCCCGCACGGCGACCGTGATGGTTTCCGAGAGTAGGGCGAGGTCCAGGCTGCCATCGGCTTTGATGTGGGTATCGAGGACAACCGAACCGAGGTTGCAGACCGCGGTTTCTTCTTCGCTGGTGTTGAGCGTGATTTCTGTGCAGAGGTTCGACGAGTGGATCACACCAACGTGATCCTGTGGCGAGCGCAGGTTGCAGGGATCTTTGAAGGTGATCCATGGATGACCGGTCTCAAAAATCATTTTGAGCATTTGCTTCCAGAGTTCGAGTGCCTCGAAGCGGCGTCCAAAAATTTTGCCTTCGGCAGCCAGTTTTTCGTAATGCGTGTAACGCTCCTCGAATTTGCGTCCGTAGGTTTCGTGGAGGTCCGGCACCTCGCAGGCCCGGAAGAGGGTCCAATGCTGACGGCTTTCCATGCGTTTCATGAACAGGTCCGGAATCCAGTTCGCGGTGTTCATGTCATGGGTGCGCCGGCGTTCGTCTCCGGTTGTCACACGCAATTGCAGGAAATCTTCGATGTCATTGTGCCATGTCTCAAGGTAGGCACAGCCCGATCCGCGGCGTTTGCCGCCCTGATTCACTGCGACCAATTGATCGTTGTGGAGTTTCAGGAATGGAATCACGCCCTGACTTTCCCCGTTGGTGCCCTTGATGTAGCCACCGGTTCCGCGAACGGAGGTCCAGGAACCGCCCAGGCCGCCAGCCCATTTGGAGAGGAAGGCATTTTCTGCGATCCCACGAATCATAATGGATTCAATATTATCATCCACCTTGTAGAGGTAGCAGCTCG
>JBGSVX010000673.1:0-2363 GCA_041752795.1 Terrimicrobiaceae bacterium | reverse complement strand
GGGCAACAGACCCGTGAGATGCTCCTGATGGAGCCATGGCTCACCAACATCGAACCGACCGTGATGCCAAAGCCGTGGGTGAAATGGGCCTATGAACCAACTCGCGCCGAGGATGTTCCCGCCGCTTTTATGCGAGCGATCGCCACTGCCCTCCAGCCACCAGCCGGCCCGGTATTTCTTTCACTTCCACTCGACGACTGGGAAATACCGGCTCTCGGAGCGGCCACCATTCGTTCCGTTGCCACGCGCACGGCACCCGACCCCGACCGCCTTGCGGAGTTCGCCGACATCCTCCGTCGAGCAGATGCTCCAGCTCTCATTTACGGCGCGTCTATCGCCCGCTCCCAAGGCTGGGATGAGGCGATCTCCTTCGCCGAAGCCCTTGGTGCCCCGGTATGGGCTGCACCAGCCTGCGAGCTTCCGCCGTTTCCTGAAGATCATCCTCTCTATGTGGGGGGGTTGCCTTTTGCCATCGGCCCTCTCTGCCAAAAACTCCAGGGGCACGATGTGGTGCTCGTGGTAGGCGCCCCGGTCTTTCGCTATTACCCGTATGTGGAAGGATCCTATATACCAGAGGGGTTGCGCCTGCTGCACATCTCTGACGATCCGGCAGAAACCTCCCGTGCACCAGTCGGCGAAAGCCTGATTGGAGACTCAAAGCTCTCACTCGCTGCTCTGACCAAACTGATCGAGGGCCATCTGCCGAAGTCGACCGCACCCCGCCCACGAATCGCCCACCGAATGGCACCCCATCCTCCCGCGTCCGAGGAGCCAGGCTCCGATGGCCGCCTCACGGCTGCGCAGGTCTTTGCCGCCCTCCAGGAGATTCGCCCACCACACACTGTCCTCGTCGAGGAAAGCCCTTCGAATCTTGCCGACCTCCACAAGGCATGGCCAATTACAGAGCCAGACACGTTTTACACCTTTGCCAGCGGCGGACTTGGATGGAACCTGCCGGCCTCGGTTGGCATCGCCCTTGCCGAACGGGACAGTGGACGGAACCGCCCCGTGCTTGTAGTCATCGGTGACGGCTCGTTTCAATACTCGGTGCAGTCGATCTGGACGGCAGCGCATCTGCAGTTGCCTATGCTTATCGTTGTTTTGTGCAATGAGGAATATTGCATCCTGAAGTCCTTTTCCGTTCTGGAGCAAGCCCCGGGCGTGCCCGGATTCGATATTCCCGGCCTTGATATCGTATCGCTCGCGCGCGGTTACGGCTGCACAGCATTACGCGCGGAAACGGTCGATGCGATTCGGGCGGAGGCTGTCAATGCATGGAAGCGGAACGGACCGACCGTCCTGGAAATCCCCATCACCAAAGCCATTCCTCCGCTGATCTGAAGACAACCTAAAGTCCACGCCGATTTCCCGCATGTGCCGGGAAATAATCATGACGTTTCTGCCTGGGAACTTTTTTGTCCTTGGAGGCAAACCTCTGCGGAGAAATCCGAAATTCGTGAAGAATCAGCACTGAACCTGAACCCCAAACTCCACCACTTTGTCCGGCGGCAGACAGAAAAAGTCGGCCGGACTGATGGAGTTTCTGGCCAAGAAAGAAAAAATCGCCCTCCGGATCGGCGAGAGGCGGGGTGACTTGCAGGGCACGATGCGTTCGCGACTGAGGAAATACGTCATCTGGGAGGAATTCACCGGCACGCCAAAATCCGGCAGCAAACTCACAACCATCGGGACATTGGGGGTTTCCAAATATCCAAAACGCGCATTCACTTTGTAAAAACCATTGCCCAGATCCTCGACTGCAATGCTCTCCTCTTCGGAGGAAAGAAATGCCTGCAATTCGGTGCGAACGGAAATGATAATCACAGTTTCATGAAGCACCTGATTGTGCCGCAAATTGTGAAGAAGCGCCAAGGGCGTTGCATCCACGGTGCTCGAAAGAAAAATGGCGCTGCCTTTGACCCGGGATGGCTGCTTTTTTTGAATCTCTTCGAGAAACCGGCTCAGCGGCAGCAAGGACGGTTTGATGCTGGAAAAGAGGGCCTCTCGCCCGGCCTTCCATGTGGTCATGAGCAGGAAAATCACGGCAGCCACCGTGAGCGCAAACCATCCGCCATGGAAAATTTTGAACATGTTTGCGAAGAAGAACCCGCATTCAATGATTCCGAAAAACGCGGCAAAAGCCAGCGAGAGCGGAAGCGGCCACTTCCAGACTTTGTAGGTCATCGTCGCAAACAAAATGGTCGTAAGCAACATCGTGAGGGTCACCGCGATTCCATACGCCGCCGCCATGGCTCCCGAGGTCCTGAACCCAACCACCAGCGCGATGCAGGCCACCATCAGAATCCAATTGATTTGAGGGATGTAAATCTGACCCCGCTCACTGTGCGATGTGTGTTTGACCA
>JBGSVX010000672.1:0-2851 GCA_041752795.1 Terrimicrobiaceae bacterium | reverse complement strand
AAAAACTCAGAGTAGGGTTCCTTTTGGTAGAGCTGATAGGTTTTGTCGCAAACAGCATGCCGGACGCCACGTTCCATGCGATGCCCGTCATCATCGAGCACTTCCTTGAAGGGACCTTTGTAGATGACTGCTTGATTGCGCTCAAAACACGCTCCCTGCTTGCCCTTGAAAGCCTGGATTGTCATGGACCGAAATTCATAACCCTCCACCGTGCGCCATGGCTGGATATCAAATTTCAGAATTTCCATTCCATAAAAACCAGCCTCCTCAAAAGCTTTGAGAAACCCTTCTTCCGTGAGAGCCCCAGAAATGCAGCCGCTCCAGAGTTCCGGATCGTTCTGGAGGTGGGCTGGCACGTCCTCATCGGCAACAATGTCTGAAATCACCGCCCGGCCACCCAATTTCAAGACACGAAAAATCTCGCGAAACATCTTTGGTTTTGCCCCGGCCTCAACAAGGTTCAGCACACAATTTGAAACGACAACATCCACGGAATCGGAGGGAACCAACGGGCGGGCAATGCGCAGCTCTTCCGCGAGTTCATCGGCAGCGAGAAAGGAGGCCGCATCGGTGATCGGGCGTTTCTTCAATTCAGCATCCAACACCTCCAGATCAAGAGCCAGGTCCTGGATGCGGCCTTTGCGGAATTCAATGTTCCCATAGCCAATGTTCTCAGCCACTACCGGAGCATTGCGCCTTGCCACTTCCAACATGTCATCGGTCATATCAACTCCAATGACCCGCCCGGTTGGCCCGACCACTTGCGAGGCAATAAAACAAATTTTTCCCGTCCCGGAGCCAAGGTCAAGCACCGTCTCTCCCGCACGGACGTGTTGGGACGGATCCCCGCATCCATAGTCTTTCTCAATGACCTCCGAGGGAATGGCTTTGAGATATTCGGGATTGTAACTCACAGGACAGCAAAGAGCCTGTTCCTGGGCTTTGGCGGCATTCGCGTAGCGGTCTTTGACCGCAGTTTCAGTTTTCATGGGTAATTGGTTATACGACTCTCAACGGAATCAGAGTCCAATTCTGGAAATTTATTCCCAAACTTTTGCAATCAAACCCTGACAGGGGGTCAGGATTTTGAAGCAATCGCCAGAATGGTCTGAAAGTGAGGAGCCTGTTTTTCTTTGGCGATGATGGAAGTTTGGATTCCTGCGAACCCTGCCTCATTCAGAAGGTTGTTGAGCTCAATTTCAGAAAATCCGAGCCAGACATGAGCGTAGAGTTCGCGGGCCTGTTCGTAGGAATGTGCCGCAAGGTCAAGAATGAGAATGCGTCCCCCCTTTCGAAGGATTCGATGAGCCGAGGCAACTGCACGCGAGGGATTTTGAGCGTGATGGAGGGCCTGACTGAACACGGCAAGATCCACCGTGCCGGCTTCGATTGGCGGCTCCTCAATATCACCAAGGCGGTATTCCAAATTTGTGAATCCATTGGTTTTGGCCACGGTGGCACCGAATTCGACCATTTTCGGGGAGTTGTCGATGGCAATGACCTGCTTGGCTGTCTTTGCAAGAAGCTGGGAGAGCGTTCCTTCCCCGGCCCCAAGGTCCGCAATCACCAACGGCGGTTGCAGCGCAATCAGGGCATGTGCCAATGCCTGCCACGACCTCCCCGGGATATACGTCCTCCCAAATTTTCCAGCCAATTTGTCAAAATACGCCGCCGCCAGATCCTTCCTGCGACGAAGACACAAATCCAAGGCCTGGGTATCATGCCCGGCCTCGGGGATTTCCCGGATCGCCGCCTGAAGGAGCGGGAGAAGCCCCTCAGGAAGCCGACCCTGACCCGAATAATAAATGTTTTTTCCAACTCGCCGGTCTATCACCAAACCCTCCCGCTTCAAAAGTCCCAGGCTTGCAGAAATCCGCGACTGACCCATCCCAAGGATTTCTTGGAATTCCGCAACGGTCAGTTCTTCAGCGGCCAACAACAGAAGAATCCGTACGCGAGTGGGGTCCGAAGCCGCCCGGAGTGATCTTAAAAGCGCGGCCATGGGGTGGGGGTGGCAATGCGTAGCGGGAGATGGTCGAGGCAAAAGCGGTTCCGATAAGCGGACCCTTCCGACAGAATCCATTTTGACTCTGGATCGAAACACCCAGGGGAACAGTCTGCTCCTCTCATTTGGCCTCGCCTGGAAGCCATGACGTCAAAGTGCAGAATCATGCCCGGAGTCTGAAATGCGACACCAGAAATCACAAGCCTTTCCAATGAAACCAACAGAGATGACATATGGCTTCACTGCCAGAATTTCGAAATGGGGGAGACACGGAACAAGAGCACTCAGCAAAAAATGATCAAACGCACAGACTGACTCCTATGTCGTCAACTGTTATTCGCCGCGATGCCAATTCTCAGTCGGTTTCCAGGCTCAATTTGATTTTTAAACACTGCCCCCCCCAAGCCTGACCCCCAAGCGCAGGGCCGCCCGACTCGGAAGACCTTCGTGGACGGCACGTTCCAAACGTTCAGCTACGCCGCCATCAGCGGTTGGTTGCAGGCCACCACGGATGCCGCCGGTCAGATCACCCGGCCCACCTACGCGGTTGATGGCCGACAAACCGGAACCTCCTACGAAAATGCGACCGTGCCAACCGCGAGCGTTTCCCTCGCATGGGATCCGCGGTTTGCACGTTTGAGTTCTCTCACGGACGCCACCGGCGTCACCACATGGAGTTATCATCCTTTCGGTCAAAATGGCGGGGGGTCAGATCAGCAGCATTGATGGCCCTCTGACCACTGATACAATTTCCCGCACGTTTGATGACCTTGGTCGCGTTCATACGCGCACATTGGGCAACTCCACGGAAACCTTCTCCTACGATGCACTCGGAAGGCTCACGAC
>JBGSVX010000671.1:0-6376 GCA_041752795.1 Terrimicrobiaceae bacterium | reverse complement strand
ACTGGAGCGTCGCCCGGTGAGTGATTTGAGCCCATTCATTTGGTCGGAATCGATTACAAGCGCACGGATCGGTCTGGCCATGCGGTAAGGATACACACCCGCATCGTTTTGTGTAGATATTTCTGAAACACTACACTAGCATCATCATTTTGAGGTCCGGCTCCAGCGGGCGCACCGGCTCGAGCAAGGCATGGAGCGGAGTCCTGCCAGCATCGTCACGGGCATTCACATTGGCACCGGCAGAAAGAAGCGCGTAAGAACTGATCTGGTGTCCTCGCCAGGCTGCAATATGCAGCAAAGTCCGCCCTTCGGAATCCCGGATGGAATCAATATCCGCCGGGCTCATTTGACGAAGACCCGGAACATACTGCTTGGGAACTCCCATGTCGTTATGAGCCAATGAGAGCATTTCACTTTCGGCATGACCATTCACGAGGTTTGTCAGAAGCAAAGCAATGGCAAGAAGCCGAATCATCTCCCCGGAGTGTAGGTTCCTGCCGGCAGTTGGCAAACCCCAATCACGCCCAATTCAATTGGTGGAACCACGAATGGCGCGACTGGGCATCTTAGCGACAATCCGCGTTAACCCAGAGTCCTATTCTTAATCTCTGGCAGGAATAGCATGCTTCCTTATTCCCGGCCTGCAGAGGTGGCCTCCGCTGAACGGAGGGAGCCGAAAGCATATATCCCTGCAGCAGGCGGAAGGGGTTCCCAGAATGTGACAGAGAAAAAATATAGCCTTGCTTGGAGATTCAAAGCCGCTATTCATTCGGTTCCATGTCTGCCACTCCCAGAGATAGCCGTCGCCGCAACAAATCGGCCAGAATTCAAAGGGCCGCATCTCTGGCTCAGGGGAATCAGGGGAAAATTGTCCCCCACGAAAAAACAGCGGACCTCCTCCGGGCCGTGATCGAGCCGGGAGACATTCTCTGCATGGAGGGAGACAACCAGAAGCAGGCGGATTTTTTGGCTAGTCAACTCGCGAGCTTGGACTCATCGGATTTGCGGGATCTGCACCTTGTGATGTCCTGCATCACGCTGCCCGCCCATATCGAGCTTTTCAAAAAAGGGGTCGTGCGTCAGGTGGACTTTTGTTACGCAGGCCCGCAGGGCAATGCCGTTGCTGAACTTCTTGCCGAGGGCAAATTTCCGATTGGCGCCATCCACACGTACAACGAAATTTACGCGCGTTACTATATGGATCTGACCCCCCGGGTCGCCCTCATTGCGGCTGCCATGGCGGATCGCGATGGGAATCTTTTTCTTGCGGCGAATACGGAGGAAACTCCTGCCATCGTGGAGCCCACGGCCTTCTATGATGGCGTCGTGATTGCGCAGGTGAATCAAATCGTGGATTCACTGCCGCGGGTGGATATTCCCTCTGATCAGGTTGATTTTGTGATTGAGGCGCCGTATCCGATGCACCTCACTGCGTTGTTCACACGAGACCCTGCGGCCATCACCGATGTGCAAATTTTGATGGCAATGATTGCGATCCGTGGGATCTACGAAAAATACGAAGTGGAGTCACTCAATCACGGCGTCGGCTTCAATACGGCCGCCATTGAATTGCTCCTCCCGACTTATGGCGAGGAACTCGGACTCAAAGGCAAAATTTGCAAATACTGGATGGTGAATCCGCTGCCGACCATGATCCCCGCCATCGAGTCGGGGTGGGTGCAGACCGTGTTCTCTGTCGGCGGCGAAGTGGGAATGGAACGTTACACCGCCGCCCGGCCGGATATTTATTTCACAGGACGGGATGGCAGTTTCCATTCGAACCGCCCCATGGGTCAGCTCGCCGGACACTACGCACTCGATATGTTCATCGGTGCAAGCCTTCAAATCGATATTCATGGCAATTCCTCCACGGTGTCCAAAGGCCGGATCACCGGATTTGGTGGAGCGCCGAACATGGGATGTCAGCCAACTGGAAGACGTCACCCCACCAAGGCATGGCTCAAAGCCGGTGCCGAAGCCAACCCGGGACCCGGTGCGATTCCGGGCCGCAAGCTGGTCGTGCAAATGGTGGAAACTTTCCAAGCCGGACGCGTGCCAACGTTTGTGGAATCGTTGGACGCGCAGGATCCGTCCATCAAAGCCGCAATGCAGGGCGTGGCTCCAGTGATGATTTATGGTGATGATGTGACCCATGTGGTCACGGAGGAAGGCATCGCGAATCTTGGAGCCTGCCGCACGAATGAAGAGCGCACGGCGGCGATCCGGGGAGTTGCGGGTTACACGCCGGTCGGTTTAAAACGCTCCATGGCAGATACAGCAGCCCTTCGCGAACGCGGAATTATTCAACTGCCGGAAGACCTCGGGGTCTCTCCGGCCCGCGCCAATCGCAGCCTGCTCGCCGCTCAGGAAATCAAGGATCTCGTGCGCTGGTCGGGGGGCCTCTACGATCCGCCGGCAAAATTCGTCGATTGGTAATTTCCTATGGAAGCATTTCAACAAACGTATCCATCCCAGACTCTGACCTGGCCCACCCACAAATCGTGGTCGCTGGCCGGAGTTGTCGGATCAGGAAACCTCGAAGTCCTCATTGAGCCGAACCCGGCCTCGCCTGAAGACGTGGCCTACTCGGTGGAAACTTCCATTCCGGGTTTCAAAGACTCCTGGCTTGCCGCGCTGAGAGATTTTTCCTGTCACTACCCGGTGGGTGGATGCAACATCACAATCCACGATCAGGGGGCCGCCCCGGTTGTCATCAAAATGCGGCTGCGTCAGGCCCTCGACCTCCTGCTTTCCAAAACCCCATGAGCCAGACTCCCTATCACGAGTTGAAAGCCCGCGAACGAATCGCGGCCATTGTGGACGCAGGCACTTTTCACGAAATCATCCCGCCGCCGGAACGCGTGATGAGCGCGTATTTGCCGAAGCTTGGCATTCCAGTTGCGTTTGATGATGGGCTTGCCATCGGCCATGCCACGATTGGTGGTCAAAAAATTTACCTTGCTGCGCAGACGGGTCAGTTTGTGGGTGGTTCCGTTGGAGAGGTGCATTCTGCGAAGCTCGTCGGGCTTCTCAAAGCCGCCGCCCGCGACAAGATCCCGTGTGTGCTCCTCATCGAAAGTGGCGGAGTCCGCCTGCATGAGGGATCTTCTGGAGAAATTGGCATCGCCGAGGCCATCCGTGCTGTCTTCGAGTGCCGGGATGTTGGTGCCACGACCATTGCGGTGATTGGATCGGATATTGGTGCTTACGGCGGCATGGGAATTCTTTCGGCCTGCTGCGATTGCCGGATCATGACCGAACATGGACGCCTCGGAATTTCTGGCCCGATTGTCATCGAAAAATGGATGGGCAAAGAAGCCTACGATTCGTCAGACCGTGCGCTCGTGTGGAAAACCAGTGGTGGAAAAACCCGATACGTTTTGGGCGATGTCGAGGCCTTGGTGAATGACTCCACCGCGTCGGTGCGGGATGGCATTCTTTCACTCCTTTCCAAATCGTCCAAGCCCGACCTTGCCATCGCGGAATCCCAGCAGGCCGCCCTGCAAGCCCGTCTTGACCAATTTGCATCCATGAGCCACCCGGACGAAATCTGGAAGGCCTCGGGCATTTCCGATGTTGCGGCCGCAACTCTTGATGACGCGGAAGTTTTTGTGAAATCCTTTCCCCGGAAAACACCATGAACTCACCCGAACTCCTTCAACAGTTTTTTGGTGCGTCCGCTGCCGGGCTCACCATCACAAATAAATTGCTGACTGGCTACGCCAAAGTGGATGGTCAGGATGTCTGCGTGTTGGGAACCGTGGATGGCACGTATATCAACGATTCTGGCGCCCTTCATCTCGCGGCTCATGTGATCGATTGCGTGAAATCCAAACCGGGCCTCCCAATTGTCATGTTAGTGGACAGTGCGGGTCAGGAGCCGAACCGCACCGCCGAAATGCTCGGACTCCCGATTTACTTTGGTCATCTCCTCACCTGCCTGGAAGTGGCGCGTCAGTCTGGTCACAAACTGATTACCGTGGCCACCGGCAAGGCCATCGCCGGAGCATTTCTTTGCTACGGAATGTTTGCTGATGCCATCTACGCGTTGGACACGGCCTCGGTGGGTTTGATGCCAGTCGAAGCGATGTCTGCCGTCACCAAAATTCCCGTTGCCACACTGGAGGCACTCTCCAAAACCCTCCCGGCCCTCGAATTTGGCGCACAGCCTTTTGCCCTGCTAGGGGGAGTGAAAGAGGTCTGGTCCGTTGATGCCGGACTTGCCAAAAAGCTCTCCACTGCCATCGCGGAAACCACGACAGAAGATTCCCGTGCGGAGCTCGGAAAACAACGCGGTGGCCGTCCTCAGGCCTTTGATGTGCAGCAACGGGTTCTTTCAGAATCTTTGCGGTGATCCCCCGGCATTCCCTCCGCCGACATTCTCTTGTCTGGCTGAGCCGTCCCCCGGTTTCCGATCAATCGCCCGACATCGCGCAGGCATGGTTTGAATCCGGGCATCCCTTCATGGTCTGCCGAACCCGCCCCGGAGAAGACCTCTCTCTCGGATTTTGCCTGCCCCTTCCCCTTTCTAAAAAAAGCGATGATCCCCGTTCCCCCGCACGCATTGCCGCCGAATCAAAACATGCAGATATCCAGCACATCGCCCGCCCGCCCGATTTTCATTTGGTTGAGGACCCCCGGCAGGACTCCAAGTGGCATTGGCTTCCAGCCAATGATCCATTAAAAACCAGCGGCGGGATGCCGGACATTTTCCTGCCCCCGGACGGCTGCACTCTTCGACTGATCGGCAGTCGGATGTGGCAATTCCTCACCGGAGTCCGATACACTTCCGAACGCTCGGACATGGACATTGTGATGGATATCGCCCACTGCGGTTTGATGGATGAGGCGGCGGCATTTCTCATCAAAGCCAATGACCTCTCCCCATGGAAACTGGATGGCGAGATTTCGATCCCCGATCTCGGCGAGGTGCATTGGAAAGAGTGGCTTTCACCTGCAAATCCGGTGCTCGTCAAATCACTGGAAGTTGTCGAACTTCGTTCTCGGGAATGGATTTATCAACACCATAAAACGCAGGTTGAATTACCATGAAGGACTTGAAGAGCATGAAGATGAATGATTTAGAAGTGTTGTTGTGCTCCACTGATCTTCACCTGTTGGGTGAAGTTGCTGGCGGGTTTTCTATTCCGTTTTTCCTTGGCCCCTTCATGAGCTTCATGAGCTTCATGGTGAATTTCCCGGTTTTTCTGAATCCAATTGCGGGGTTTAGGATCAAAGTTCAATCGCATGACCCCTGACTCCGGCATCCGGGATTCCAGGATTTCCCCCAAGTTGCTCGCAGACTATGCGGTCGCTGCCTTGCTCGCGGAACTGGATCTTTTTCCAAAACCCGGCCTCGTGAGTCCCATCGATTCCGGGTCTCATAAAGACATGGACCACGGCCTGCTCAAGGCTTCTGCGTTGTGCCTTCATGGGTCATTCAAAGAACTCGCCCAATTGGGAGCGTCGGGTGCGAACTTTGATTCTGACCTCATCCCAGCCGGCATCCGGGCCGAACGTCACATGATGCAGGTCACTCAAGGCGTCAACACCCACCGGGGTGCCATATTTTCTTTGGGCCTCCTGGTCGCTGCCGCCGCCTCCTGCCGAAGCCAGCAGGATCCACCCACCGCGATCCGCAAAGTCATTCAATCCCAGTGGGGGCCCGCCCTTCAGGCTCACTCGATGATGGCAGTCCATGACACAACCCATGGCAGTGCCGTCCGCCGGACCTCAGGCGCTGGAGGGGCAAGAGAGGAAGCCGCGATGGCGTTTCCCGCTATATTTGAAGTGGCCCTGCCATGTTACACCAAACTTCTTGGACTCGGCACACCCTCCCGCGAGGCCGGCATTCACACTCTCTTCCTGCTCATGTCTTCGGTTCCCGACACCAACACCTTTCACCGGGGTGGGGAAAGCGGAGCAGCACATGTCATGCAATCGGCCAGTGACTTTCTTGATGTCGGCGGAATCAGCAACCCGGCCTGGGAAAAACTTGCCCAAAAAATTCACACAGACTTCATTGCCAGAAATCTCTCCCCTGGTGGCTCAGCCGACCTTCTCGCTGGCACGTTCTTCGTTCATAGGGCGACCCACGAATTGAGCCAGCAATGACGATTCACGAAGTTTTGGAACCGCCCATAAAGGGAAGGTCGTCCCCCTCGGAGGAGAGGGTCTTTTTACAGATAGCGTCAAAGAGAGCAGTCACTGGCACGATGCCGGTGAAAACCTGGTCTTGAAACACCGGAAGGGTTGATGCGTCGGTGCGTGCAGCGAGGCCCAGCAGGGTCGCCAAATTGTCATCGAGGCGGGCGGCTGGAATATCGCGGCGTGCAATATCGGAGACCGGTGCGTTGAGGCCCCGGCGGATGGCGGC
>JBGSVX010000670.1:0-5193 GCA_041752795.1 Terrimicrobiaceae bacterium | reverse complement strand
TTGATTGATGAAAAGAACGGCTCCTGGGAATCCCAGATGCGCAGCACCTTGATCAATGCTGATTTAAAATGCAAGCGCAAAATTAGATTTTATTATATTTATGAAATAATATTTTTGGCCAACATTCTCGTGGACGCCCTCGCCAAATCCTTCATGCTCTCACTCCCATGTCCGACCCAAGGAACCCTTCCACCGCTCCCGATGCCCCGCCGGTTTTGTTTTCACCGGCAACCGAGGTTCCCATGATCGGATGTGTTTCATTCCTGAATGCCAAGCCTCTGATTTTTGGGTATCCCGGGGATCGGCTTGTTCTGGACGTTCCATCCGGTCTGGCAACCCGATTTGCTGCGGGGGAATTTGCCGCCGCTCTTCTCCCCATCTTCGATATTTTTTGTCAGGGCTCGGCCACTCTTGCCGAAGACATTTCCATTTCCTGCCGCGGTCCGGTGCGCAGTGTGGTGATTGCGAGCCAGAAAGAATTAAAGGACTGTGAGCAGATCGAAGAGGATCCCAATTCTCTCACCTCCAATGCGCTGACACGTGTGCTTCTCGCCGAGTACTTGCCAGAACTTCCCAAGGTTGTGAAACCCGCGGGGCGGGGTTCGGAAAATGCCGGGCAGGTTATGATTGGAGATCGTGCGCTGCAATTCCGCAAGGAACATCCGGATTGGAATTTCCTCGATTTGGGTCAGCTCTGGTTTGAAAAAACCGGTCTTCCATTTGTTTTTGCGGCATGGTGTTTCCGTCGGCCGGCTTCCTTCAAATTTGCCGGGCAGCTCCGGGCTGTGCGCGATTCGGGAGTTGCCGGCATTCAAAGCCTTTCAGCAGCGACCCCGGATCCGCAGGACGCCATGGATTACCTCACCCATAACATTCGTTACCACTTGGGAGATGAGGAAAAGCAGGCACTTCGTCACTTCGCCTCCCTGTGCCTCAAACATGGACTTCTCGAAACCAATCCTCTCCTGCTCTGGGTTTAGGACACATCTGACAAGGAAACTCCGCTTGTCAGGAAATCAAGACTTCGATAGGTTTTTGCCGTGAAGGGGAACATTATCACCTCATTGATTTTGCTGATCATCGGCGTTGCTTCCGGGACGATGGTCTGGATGGAATTTACAAGAGATCCCAAAGCCAATACCGGGGAGGGCAACATAGTCCTGATGGATTTCTATGCCGACTGGAGCGGCCCATGCAAAATAATGAAACCGGTTGTGCATGATTTCGCAATCGAAATGACTGGTCTCATCATTGTCCGTGAAATCAATGTGGACCAGAATCCCGACCTCACCCGTCAGTACCAAGTCCGGAGCATCCCCTGCTTTGTGGTGACCCGAAATGGCGTTGAGGTCAACCGCCGCTCAGGCACGATGTCCAAGGAAGGCTTGAAACAATTGGCCGGACTCTAGGTCTGATGCCGTTCGGGAATTGGCAGCGGATTGGGCGGTCAGGACCGGGCTTTGGAAATGCGATGATTTCACTCGGGCAACATGCTCTATTAGGACAATATGCAGTTTTCTGGTCGAAAGAATTCCCGAACGGCATTGCCTCCAGGCCTTATGTCTTGGTGTGGCCAAGAGCGGGAAAATGAAATAAACGAGGAATCTGCTTGCCTCCGGGGTCAATAAATTCCATAAAGTAGCTGAACTTATTTATCACACAAACTATGTCCGATACCATCATCACATCCATTATTGCGCGTCAGATTTTAGATTCCCGTGGGAATCCAACCGTGGAGGCCGACGTGGAGCTTGCCGGGGGTGCGATCGGGCGCGCGGCGGTTCCGAGTGGAGCTTCCACTGGAGAGCATGAAGCCGTGGAGTTGCGGGATGGTGTAAAAACCCGTTACTTGGGAAAAGGGGTCACGAAAGCCGTGGCCAATGTGGGCAAGCTTCTCGCGCCGGAATTGGTGGGCATGGACGCGCTCGACCAGATCTCCCTCGACAAGCGCATGCTGGCCGTTGATGGCACATCGACCAAAAAGAAAGTTGGTGCCAATGCCATCCTCGCCGTCTCGATGGCCGCAGCAAAAGCCGCTGCCCAGCAGATCGGTCAGCCCCTGTTCCGCTACCTCGGCGGGCCCAACGCGAAAGTTCTTCCGGTGCCCATGATGAATATCGTCAATGGTGGCGCTCACAGCGATGCGCCGATTGACTTTCAGGAATTCATGATTGTCCCCAAAGATTTTCCGACCTTTTCGGAAGCTCTCCGTGCGGGAACAGAAATTTTCCATTCCCTGAAAGACGGCCTCAAAAAGCGTGGTCTCTCGACAGCAATCGGCGATGAAGGCGGGTTTGCTCCAAAATTTGCCTCCGCAGAAGACGCTTTGGATACGATTGCTGCTGCGGTGAAAGCAGCCGGCTACAAATTCGGCAGTCAGGTCTTCATCGCATTGGATGTGGCCTCCAGCGAATTTTATGATGCGGCCAAGAAGTCGTATGTTTTCAAAAAGTCGGATGGCTCCAAGCGCACAGCTGCTGAGTTGGTGGACTATTACAAAACCCTTTGTTCCAAATACCCGATCATCTCGATTGAAGACGGGTGTTCGGAAAATGACTGGGCCGGCTGGAAAATTTTGACCGATGCCCTCGGGAAAAATGTTCAGCTTGTTGGTGATGACCTCTTTGTCACGAATGTGGAGTTCCTGCGCAAGGGAATCGACATGGGCGTGGGCAATTCCATTCTCGTCAAGGTAAACCAAATCGGTTCACTCACCGAAACATTCGATGCGGTGGAACTCGCCATGGAAAATTCCTACACGGCGGTGATCAGTCACCGCTCGGGGGAAACCGAAGATGCCACCATCTCGGACATCGCGGTGGCAACGAATGCGGGTCAGATCAAGACCGGCTCCCTCTGCCGCACAGACCGCGTCGCCAAATACAATCAGCTTTTGCGAATCGAGGAACTCCTCGGCGACAATGCCATCTACGGTGGCAAAATGCGCTGATTCTCCACGATCGCATTTCATAACCCAGAGGCGGTCCGGGATTTTTCCCCCGGTGCCGCCTCTTTGCTTTTTCCTGCAAGCTGTGGGAAACTTGCCTTTTTCCAAATGATGCCAATTTTATACGAGAGCCACTGCCACACTCCACTCTGCAAACATGCCTTCGGGATGCCCGGCGAATATGCCGCCGCCGCCGAGCAGGCCGGACTGAAAGGAGTGATCGTGACATGCCACTGTCCGCTTCCCGATGGCATTTCCTCCTCAGTGCGGATGAGTCCGGGTCAGTTTGATGAATATGTGGCCATGGTGGATGCTGCCCGCGAGTCATGGGCCGGACGCATCGATGTGCGTCTCGGTATGGAAAGTGACTATTTTCCGGGGGTGGAAAAATGGCTCGAAAAGCTCCATGCCAGCGCCGAGTTTCACCACATCCTCGGCTCGGTCCACTACCACATCCCGGAATACCGGAAGAAATTTTTCGGTGGAGACGTTTTTGCGTTTCAAGTGACCTATTTTGAACACCTCGCACAGTCCGCCGAAACCGGACTCTACGACACATTGGCTCACCCGGACCTTATCAAAAATGAAGACCCGCGGTCATGGGACCCTGTGCGCCTGCGCCCTTACGTGGAATCGGCCTTGGACCGCATAGCTGCCACCGGAGTGGCCATGGAACTCAACACCAGCGGCATCAACAAAAGCTTTCCTGAAATGAACCCCGGGCCGGGGATTTTGACCATGATGTGTGAGCGGGGCATTCCAGTCGTGATCGGGGCGGATGCCCATTGCCCGGAAAGGGTGGGGGACAATTACCTGGAAGCCCTCGACCTCCTGGAGGCCTCCGGCTATCAATCGGTGTCGTATTTTCTCAATCGTCAGCGCAATGACCTGAAAATTTCGGATGTTCGTGCGTCTCTGATTGGTGAAAAGTCGTACGGCGGTCAGGACTGAATGGACTCTTGAGCGATTGGTGGATTTCAAAATGGGGGAGACAGGGAAACAAGAGCACTCAAAGCCATTTTTAACCACGGATGACACGGAGCCCACGGATGCGGAGGATCAGGAGGGGGTGTAAAGCCGCCACCTGCGACATGGCATCGGCATGCCACCACGGCGGCTCTTCGACCTGCCGATGTTCTGAATCCATTCACTTTGCAGAGGTTGTAAACCTTGCCCTCCCGGAGCAGCGCTATCGCGCTGGTGTTGCAATGCATTTGCTCGAGAGCGGAATCGACATCCGAACAGTCTAGGGCCTTCTCGGAGACACAGCCGCCTCCACGAAAGTGATTTTCCTCCAAGCGCTTAAACGCCCTGATGCAGGGAGCCCAAGCTCTCAGGATCTCGCATAATCAATCTATCTGACTGACATCTTAAAATTTCTTGAATAGGGGTCTCAGCGTGGCTAAAAAAGTCACATGAGACGCCATGGATGAAGTCTGCCCTGTGATGCCGCATTTGTAGGAGTTATACGACGTGCTGCATTTGTAGGTAAAAAGCAGCGTGTTGTTCAATAATACTGTTCGACAAGAAAATGACCACTCAAGAAACAGCCGCCAGCTATGACGAGCTTGCTGGTCACTGGAATAGCGAGAAGTTTTGTCGCGCAAACGGCATCGACCAACACAAGCGAGCTCTGCAATTCGCCTTAAAAAAGCGATCTGCAATTGATGTAGGATGCGGTTCCAGCGGACGAATTATTGATTTGCTGCTTTCCGGCGGTTTCTCAGTCGAAGGGCTGGACATTTCTATGGAAATGATCCGACTGGCAAAACTGCGGCATCCGCATGTCCTTTTTCACCATGCGGACATCTGCGAATGGAGTTTTCCCCACAAATACGATTTTATTTCAGCTTGGGATAGCGTTTGGCATGTCCCGTTGCAGCAACAGCGTGGAGTGTTAACTAAGCTATGCGATGCGCTCACTCGAAACGGAATATTAATATACACCACCGGAGGACTTGATCGACCGGATCATATTACCAATCCATGTCTGGGACAACCCCTTTACCATGCTGGATGGGCCATAAAGGATCTTCTGCGGACGCTGGACGAGTGCCACTGCATCTGCAGACATCTGGAGTTTGATCAGTTTCCAGAGAAGCATCTTTATGTGATAGCGCAAAAAGTCGAACGGTAAAGGGTGTAGCGGAGGCGAGGCACGAGCCCTCCGACTGCACCCATGGTTGAACAAGCCCGGTTGATAAAGGCGGGCTTCTATGCTCTTTATGTTTGGAGCGTGGCCCTTT
>JBGSVX010000669.1:0-3767 GCA_041752795.1 Terrimicrobiaceae bacterium | reverse complement strand
TGTTACACTTGTGGAATGGACGAATGCCGGCGGCGACCAACGCAGCTTCCTGATTGCCGATGTCAACAAGGACGGACGGGTAACCCGCACGGAACTTGTGCAACTCAGTTCCAACGCCAAATTTTTTGATTTCACCCGCCGGTATGCGGACTTCAACAAGGACAATAAGCTGACGCCCCGGGAATTTCGGACGGCA
This sequence comes from Terrimicrobiaceae bacterium, assembly GCA_041752795.1. Taxonomy (GTDB): domain Bacteria; phylum Verrucomicrobiota; class Verrucomicrobiia; order Chthoniobacterales; family Terrimicrobiaceae; genus JAJTZA01. The sequence continues at coordinate 3,571 of JBGSVX010000669.1, read as the reverse complement.
GGAGGAGTCCGGGTGCTGCGTTTTACATTCTGATTTGCGGGGCTGAATCCGCCTCCCCCCTTCATTCCCGGCCCGTTTTCAAGCCTTCCGCCAGGAGGCATTTTGAAATCTCTCCCTCATTGGCACCGTCCGCACTGCCCTCATAAAGGTTTTTGAATTACCCCTTGATTTGCTGCTGCTGACCCCAAAACCAAAAATCATGGGGAATTCACCCCATATTCAATTCGGTTTTGGCGTGCATAAATGGGTTGATGAAGCACATTTTCAGCATACGAAACGTCTTGGTTTTGGCGGCCATTTTTGGAGCCAGCCCGGTCATCGCCGCGGATGGGGTTTGGGATGAGATTATTGGAAAACGAGTCGATAATTTTCATGGAGAAACCTTGGGGCGGGTCACGGACTCGATTGTGGATATTGAACATGGTCGGTATGTGGGCATGCGAGTTTCTTATGGGGGATTTCTTGGTATCGGCGAGCAGTCAAAAATTGTTCCTCCGGCTGCTTTGACCGACAATGGCAACGGCCGAACGCTGCAATTAAACATGGAGCGGGAGCGATTCCGGAAAGCGCCGACTTTTGCGATGTCCAGGAAATTGGGACCGCCCAATGTCCAGGATGTTGCTGCCGTTTACGAATACTTTGGTCAAAGACCCTATTTTACCCAAGCGATGGAGTCCTCGCCCTCCGCAGGTCGGGAGCGGGAGCAAATCGGTTTTGTTCAGCGGGGTTCCAGCGTGCTTTTCACGAGGGTTGAGACGCTTCAAGGTGAATATTTGGGCGATGTTGTCGGACTGAGGGCGCTGAATCGCGTGACGGGTCGCCTTGGTGGGGTGGTTATCGCGCTTCCCGGTTACCGCTCGGGGCAAAAAGTCGTGGAGCCGGAGTCCTTGAGATACGATCTTCAAAAAAATTGCCTTCGACTGAATGACAAGCAGCAGCCATTTGTGGGTCGCTCGGCCTTTGTGATGTCACCGGGCGGTGCCTTCAGCGAGCAGGCTCCCTACGGACGTGCAGGAAACCCGCGGTTGGCACTCGTGCAAGGCAACAGTGCCAAGGACAAGCGCATCACTTCGGAGATCATTATGGGCATCGAACGAACAGCGTGGCTGGGACACGATGCGAAACGCATTCAGGTTGGAACAGTGCATGGAAAAACCATCCTGAGAGGCCGGGTCGATACTGCGGAGGGCAAAGCGAAGATTGCGGAGTTGGCCGAGCAGGCGGCAGGAGCCGGTCATGTCACCAACCTGCTTGTCGTGCAGCCCCGGAGTCGCAGTGAAGGGGACCGGAATTGATCAAACAGACTTGGAAAAGATCCCTGAACTGAACCGCGCAGTGATCACGTCCCGCTCAGGAGGCGGAGGAAATTATCTTCCGGGAGGCCCGCTTCGCGGTAGCGCTGAATGGCCGCTTGGAGATCATAGGCCACCCGGCGGTGAAGCAGGGTTTTGCGTTTGACGTCATAGATGGCATAACTTGCGAGGGGGATTCCATCGCGGGGTTGGCCGACACTGCCGACATTGACCGCGTAGAGGGCCTCGCCATTAAGGACCACCGGTTGGGTTGATGCGCGCAGACAATGCACCATGCGCCCAGCTTTTACCCAGACAGCCGGAACATGTGTGTGTCCATGAAAACAGATCCCCGAGGTCTGGGATTCGAAGTGCTTGCGGGCATCGCTTTTTTCAAAGAGGTAATGAAATGCGGGAGGGTCATGCATCGAGGAATGCACGGCGACCATATCCTCCATTTCTGCCGCGATGGGCATGTCTCGTAGAGCGGACATTTCCTCCGGCGCGAGTTGATCGCGGGCCATGAGAAGGGGAGTGCCAATCCGGGGATCCAGCTCCTTGAGTTGGTCGCTGGACAGCATGAACAGCATCGCTTCATGATTCCCCATCACGGATACCAGCCCACGCTTCAAAACTTCCCGCGCGCATTCCCCCGGTTCCGGCCCGTAACCCACAATGTCCCCAAGGCAGACAACCGTCTCCACCCCGATCATATCAATATCGCGAAGGACCGCATCCAATGCGTCCAGGTTTCCGTGAATGTCGCTGATAAATGCTATTTGCATGTCGGGGGCCAGTTACCTAAGCGGATTTTTCTTCCGGCGTCCATTCCTTGATGCCGGTTTTTCAGCGGCAGCCAGATGCCGCTCAAAAGCAGTCAGGGTTTCCGGGCTCACATGGTGCTCAATGCCCTCGGCATCCGCGCGTGCGGTTTCGGGAGAAACTCCCAGGCACTCCAAAAAGGAAATCACCGTGGCATGACGTGCTTTGGCACGAACCGCCAGAAGGCGTCCCTCATCTGTAAGAAAAATCGAACGATACGGACGCGTTGCGACGAGACCATCCCGTTGCAGCCGCTGCACGGTCCGAACCACGGTCACATGGGTTACCCCCAAAGCCTTGGCAAGGTCCGTGGCCCGCGCCTCACCCTGCGCCTCAATCAAATCCGCAATGGCCTCCACGTAGTCCTGAGCCCGCTCCTGGGCATGGGCAAGCCTCGTCCTGCGCTGATGCGCGGCCGTCTCACTTCCGGCTTCTTCTGGAAGACGGCCACCCCGGGGGGGATTTCGGTCGGACAAACCCATTCGACGGTCACCATGACCCAAAACCTGCCGTTTGACAAACCCAAGAAACAAGAAGTATTGCTTTTTACGAAATGTAGCTGATGCTACAAAAAATTATGAAGATATCGAAAAACCTGTCCCGCTATTTTTCCATGAGATCGTTCCTGGGTGTTTTTCTGGGTGTTGTGGGAGTGCTGTGGGCGGTTCAACCTGCGGCGATAGCGAAGATGGAAGTTGTGGCGACGACCGGGATGGTTGGCGACATGGTGGCGAAGGTTGGCGGGGACCGGATCAACCTGAAGGTGTTGATGGGACCCGGTGTGGACCCGCATCTTTACAAGCCGACATCCGGGGATGCTGCCGCATTGGCGAAGGCTGATGTGATTTTTTACAATGGGTTGATGTTGGAGGGGCGCATGGCAGATTTGTTTGCCAAGATTGGACGGAGCGGAAGGAAGGTCTATCCTATTTCCGAGAGTGTGCCGGAGGATCAATTGCTGGAGCCGCCTGAGTTTGAGGGTCATTATGACCCCCACATTTGGTTGGATGTGGACTTGTGGGCGCAGACAATTCCGACGGTTGTGCGGGGACTTTCCGAGGCGGATCCTGATGGAGCGCAAGCCTACAAAAAGCGTGGGGCTGAGGTGCAGGCGGAGCTGACTGAATTGGCGGCATGGAGCCGGGAAATGGCGGCGTCCATTCCCGAAAGCTCACGAATTTTGGTAACCAGTCATGATGCCTACAATTATTTCGGGCGGGCCTATGGGTTCAAAGTGGTGGGGTTGCAGGGGGTTTCCACCGTCTCGGAAGCGGCCTTGGCGGACATGGCCAGTTTGGCGGATTTTATCAAAAAAACGGGGGTCAAAGCGATCTTCGTGGAATCCAGCGTGAATCCAACAGCCATCAATCGGGTTTCCGCCGATGCGGGAGTGAAGGTCGGTGGGGAGCTGTTCTCTGATGCGATGGGTCAGCCTGGGGAAATGAAAGACGGGTTTG
>JBGSVX010000668.1:0-3975 GCA_041752795.1 Terrimicrobiaceae bacterium | reverse complement strand
TCGGCACAAATCAACCAAATAGCCCAAATCTCAAACACCATGCAGCAATGCCTGACCGGAGCCCGCCGGGTCTTTGAGGTTCTGGACACGCCTGTGGAAGTGACAAGCCGTCAGGGTGCCCACGCTGTGATTTCAGCCCGTGGGGATATTCGTTTTGAGGACGTGTCCTTCCATTACCAAAAAGGAGTGGATGTGCTCAATGGCCTTTCTTTTCAGGCTCAAGCGGGATCTCTGACCGCAATCCTTGGTGCCACCGGGTCGGGAAAAAGTGCCTTGCTAAGCCTCATCCCCAGATTTTTTGATCCTACGGCTGGCCGGATTCTCCTTGATGGGTGCGACCTGCGCGACCTGGAACTGTCCTCGCTCCGGCGTCAGGTCGGGATCGTCTTTCAAGAAAGCTTTCTCTTTTCAACCTCCATTGCAGAAAATATTGCCTTCGGAAATCCCGGAGCCTCCCAAGAACAAATCGAGCGGGCGGCCCGCATGGCTCGGGCCCATGACTTCATCCTGGACATGCCCGAAGGTTACGAGACCCAGCTCTTCGAAGCCGGTGGAAATTTGTCAGGCGGACAACGTCAGCGCCTTGCCATTGCTCGCGCACTTCTCTTGGAGCCTGCCGTGTTGCTGCTGGATGATCCCACCTCGGCGATTGATCCGCTCACCGAAGCCGAGATCCTTGATGCCATGGAAAATGCCATGAAGGACCGCACCACTTTCGTCGTGGCCCATCGCCTGAGCACTCTGCGCCGCGCTGACCAAATCCTCGTTTTGAATCACGGAAAAATTGAGCAGATCGGATCGCATCAGGAACTGCTCAAATCAGGTGGCCTTTACCGTCGGGCCGTGGAATCCCAATTGCCAGGCGAGGACGTCGTTGAGCCTTATGCGATGGAGGTGTCCCGTGAATAGACGTTTCAAGCACCATGAGGACTCGGAGGACCCGAAACCCGCCGCCCTGAACCTTGCGATGATGCGGCGCCTGCTCGCCTTCACGAATCCCTACGCGGGTCAGCGAAATATCCTCCTCCTCCTCGTGGTGCTCCGTTCGATCCAACTCCCCCTCATCGCATGGGCCACCGGCGCCATCATCAATAAAGTCATTGTTGCTGGCACGATGGACCTGCTCTTGCTCTCGTGCCTCGGGTTTTTGCTGATTGGTTTCATCACGGATTTGACCTTTTATTTTCGGATATCGCTCGCCATGAATCTTGGTGAAAGTGTGATCCGGGACATTCGGCTGGCAGTGTTTCGTCATATGCAGGGAATGACCATGGGGGCCTTCCATCGCACCAAGATCGGCCGCATTATCAGTCGCTTCACTTCAGATGCTGAAGCCGTGCGCATTGGTGTGCAGGAAGTGCTTTTTGTGAGTCTTGTTCAAGGCGGGCAAATGATTCTGGCCGCTGTTCTGATGGCGACCTATGACCTCGGACTGTTTTTGGTCATTCTGCTTCTCGTTCCGGTTTACCTGGTGATCAACGGGCACTTCAGTCACCGCCTCGCCAAAGCCCACCGGGAGGTTCAGGAAAGTTTCAGCCGGATCACATCGAGCCTTGCGGAAGCTGTGAATGGAATCCGCGTGACTCAGGGATTCGTTCGGCAGGATACCAATGCGGCAGTGTTTGCGGCTCTCCTGCAGGATCATGCCAAATCCAATCAGCGCGTGGCCCGCACATCGGGAACCTTCATTCCCCTTCTGGAATTCAATAGCCAGATATTTATTGCCCTTCTTCTTGTGCTGGGAGGATGGCAGGTTTTGCACACGGACAGTACCGTCACCGTAGGCGACCTCATTCAGTTTTTCTTTTTGGCGAACCTGTTTTTTAGTCCGATTCAGAGTCTGGGCAATCAATACAACAACGCCCTCAGTGCCATGGCCGGAGCCGAACGACTCTTCGCATTTCTGGATACCAAACCGGACTGGACCGAACCCCCAACGGTCACCGACATCCCACGAATCGATGGAGCCGTGCATTTTAAAAATGTGGGATTTTCCTACAATCCGGGTGAACCGGTCCTGCATGAAATATCATTTTCCGTCGAGCCGGGATGGAGTGTCGCACTGGTAGGTCACACCGGCAGTGGCAAGACATCGATCATCAACCTGCTGGCCAAATTTTACCTCCCGGAAAGTGGACGCATTTTGGTGGATGGCAGGGACCTTGCCACGATTCGCGGGGATTCCCTCCGCCGCCAAATCGGGATGGTCCTTCAACAAAACTTTCTATTTTCCGGCACGGTCTTGGAAAATATCCGCTTCCCCAAACCGGAGGCCACCGAGGAGGAAGTGGCTTCAACCCTTGGTGCCCTCGGCTGCGCGGACCTGTTCCTGAGCCTCCCACGCGGCCTCGCAACCGAACTCGGTGAACGCGGCGCGGGACTGTCACTTGGTCAGCGTCAACTCCTCTGCATGGCCCGAGCCATGCTCGCCGACCCTCGCCTGCTGATCCTCGATGAGGCCACAAGCGCCATCGACACCATCACCGAAGCACGTCTGCAAACGGCCACATCTCGCCTGCTCCAAGGACGAACCAGCTTTTTGGTGGCCCACCGTCTGTCCACAATCCGCGATGCCGACCTTCTCCTCGTTCTGGATCACGGCCGCCTCATCGCCTCCCACCGCAAAGGATCCTCCGGCTTTGCAAACTACCTTCTGGAAAACCAGAGCCATTGAACAAAAACGAACGCGTGGATCATCCGCCGTGCCCCGCAGCACGGCGTCAACATCCTGGGATGTCTATCGGGGAATATGACAAAAACCTCCGCCATGTTTCTCGGAATATTTTTGGTGATATTCCTCGGCACGGTAGAATGGGCCGGCACTGACGACCTCTGTGACCACCGGCGACTTGTAGGTTCCAGATTGTTCTAGCTTGGAGATCGAATTACGGACAACAGCTTCCTGCTCGGGCTTGGTAAAATAGACTGCCGAGCGGTAGTTGTTCCCGATGTCAAATCCCTGACGGTTGCGGGTGGTTGGATTGTGTATGCTCCAGAACACCTGTAGAAGCTCTGAGAAGGAAACTTCGGCGGGATCGTATTCAACCTTCACAACTTCGGTATGCCCCGTAGTGTGCGAGCAAAGCTCTTGATATGTTGGGTCCTTCCGGGTTCCGCCGGAATAGCCAACGACTGTTGATTTCACGCCTTTGATTTTTCCGAACGCCTCCTCAACGCCCCAGAAACATCCAGCACCAAACATCACCATCTCGGTAGAGATTTTGGCATCCTTCTCCTTGAATGAAAGGGCCGCAGAGTTAATGTAAAAACGTAATCCGGTTGGTTTCGGCCCGTCATTGAAGACATGGCCAAGGTGAGTGTGACACCTCACACAATGAACCTCGTCGCGAACCATTCCGAAACTGATGTCCCTGTCGGTGCCCACATTCTCCCTGGCAATGGGCTGGAAAAAACTAGGCCATCCTGTGCCGGAATCAAATTTGGAGTCGGAAATAAATAGTGGCAGATCACACCCCACGCAGGTGTAGACTCCATCCTTGTGATTGTCGTGGAAGAGCCCACAAAATGCGCGCTCGGTTCCCTCGGTGCGGGCAACACGAAATTGTTCTGGAGTCAGCCGGGCCTTCCACTCTTCCTCGGTTCGTACAATTGCCGGGACCTGGAGTGCATTGGTCAAAGTGCCGTCAGGGTTCAAAAAACGCACAGTAACATTTTCGATTGCTTTTTTCATAGTTGATTGGTTTGGTTCGGAAGCCCCCCCCTGGACATAAGTGACCGCCAGAATGGCGATGAGTATGACCGGGAGCGAGAGGACGAGAAATTTAGGCGCTTCGTCGAAATGAGTGGGTGAAACGAACCGGTTTGATGGGGGCTGTGCGCCCCCAAACCCCGCAGCGCTCGCCGCGCCAGGCGTTCCCGGGGGGGGGAGATGATGGGGTCCTTCGGACCGGGGATTGATTGCTGGCGCAAAGGGAACAGGCATGCGAGGAATTGAACCTATGGATGCGAATAAAC
>JBGSVX010000667.1:0-2971 GCA_041752795.1 Terrimicrobiaceae bacterium | reverse complement strand
GCGAAGTGGCCGACGAGCTCAAGCGCAATGGACGGGTTAAGGCGGTGGCCCATGAGAAGGTCTCGGTGCTTTTTGCGGATTTCAGCAATTTCACCTCGGTGGCCTCTGCCTATTCCGCGGCTGAGTTGGTCGAAGAACTGAACCGCTGCTTCTGTCTGTTCGATGGACTCTGCGGGCGACATGGCGTGGAAAAGCTGAAAACCATCGGGGATGGCTACTTGTGTGTGAGCGGTTTGCATGGTGACCCCGCGGACGGCGGCCTGCGCCTCCTGCGTTTTGCCCGTGAGGCCATGGAATTTGTTTTGAAACGCAAAGCCGAAGTCGAAGCAAGCGGGCGCCAGTATTGGAGCATGCGAATCGGCATCCACTGCGGGCCCGTGGTCTCGGGAGTGGTTGGAGTCAAACGCATGGCCTACGACATGTGGGGCGACACCGTGAATGCCGCCGCGAGAATGGAACAAACTTCCGAGCCGGGTCGCATCAATCTTTCAAAATCTTTTTGTGACTTGCTTGCTGGAAAAATTGCCACAACAGCGCGGGGAGTGATTCCCATCAAAAACAGTGGGGAGATGGAGATGTTCTTTTTTGAACAATTTGCCGAGGCAAAATGACGCTTCAGCGATTCAGGACGGTGAGTGTGCCGCCGGTGACGCCCAGTTGACGGGCGGCTTGAACGAGGTCAAAGAGTTGCTCGGGTGAAAGAGATCCAGTGGCGAGGGCGCGGTAGGCCTCGACGATCTGGCGGACCTGATTTGCCGATTCGTCGAGGAGGTCGATGCGGAAACGCGAAACACCGAGTTGTCGCAGGCGGTGAAAAACTCCGGCACCACTCTGGGCGCGCCCATTGAAGAGTGTGTTGCGGCAGCCCACATCCGCAAGCAGTGGATGGTGCTGACCGACCCGGTCGCGAAGGGTCACGCGGTGTTTTTCGCAGGGCCGCCCGCAATTGGTGTGATCAGTTCCCTCGGATAGAAAAGCCGCAAATACACAATGCTCCATGTGAAACATGGGAATGTGTTGATGAATGACCACTTCAAACCAGAGGGGATCAAACGATCCAACAAGATCACAGAGCTGGTCGGAATTCAGATCAAACGAGGGAGCACACCACGTCAGCCCGGATTCCTGATAAACTGATGCGCTGAACGCATTGGCAATGTTCAGCGAAAAATCTCCAACAAGCGGACGTCCGGATTGTTTCAACCTCTCGATGGCTGCGGCATTTCGGACCAAAAATCCATCAGCTCCCGATTTTTCCAAAAGTCCGAGCAGGCCGCCTTCACCGGCTTTGATGATGCGCGGGGACGCAACGAAAATTTTGGTGGCTGGAATTTCTCCCGCGCTGCTCCGTGCTGCAGCAATGGCCGGTCCGCAGCGGCGAATGTCTTCAAAATCGAGCGTGATCGCCTCAAGACCCAATGTGAGTGCCGCATCGAATTGTTCCTGGGTGCGGCAGAGCAGGGTGAATGCGGGTTCGGGTGCTGTAAAACAATGAGGCTCGGAAGTTGTGATTTTTTCTTCGAGCAGATGCAGCGCCTTCCGTGACGTGGAGTTTTCGATGGGCTGCGCCTCCAGTTCTGAAACCAACTCCCGCCGCAGTCTTCCCAATTCGCTGAGAGGCAACATGAGTTCTTGATTGGTGCATGGGCTGAAGGCCAATCCCTCCAGGCGAAACGGAGTTTCTCCCAGACGCCCGAGTTGTTCATTCAGCACAACAGCCGTGAGCGGATGCCGCAAGGCGGGCTGCGCAATTATGGCGGAACGAACCCTGGCCTCCCGTGCATCTGCAGTCCGACCCCGGACCTCAAGGAATCCGGCATCATCAAAACAAACATTCAATTCCAGACCGATGCGATCATCAATTTTTACCCCGGCAAAACCGGCTCGCAGTTCTTTGTCGAGGGCGGGGTCATTGGTTTTCCAAACGCGGGTCCCAGGAGGAATCCGTCGCAAGTCCACGCGTTCGGGATCAAGGGTCAGGCTCACACCTCGAACCGAAAACACGCGCCCTCCGGTTTCGTGTTCGGTGTCACGGCCTTCGTCAAAAACAATGCCATCTCCGGGCTTTACGGGAACGGTCAGATGATCAAGGGTCACAGCCGCTCGCGAGGTGCTGACGACATGGCCAAGGAAAGCTCCACGCTTTTTTCCGAAGCGGGCATGCACGAGGCGCTGATGATTCACTCCGTGCATCCAGCCTGAGAACAGGCCACGGGAAAAACTCATTTCCAGATCGTAGTGATCTTCGGGGCTTGGACCAACAGACCGCTGAGCGAGGGCCTCATCAATGGCTTTGCGATAGACCCGGCAGACAGCGGCCACGTATTCGGGCGCTTTGAGACGGCCTTCAATTTTAAAGCTTCGCACTCCAAGTCGGATCAGTTCAGGAATTTCATTCACCGCCGCCAAATCCTGCGGACTGAGAAGGTATCGTTTGTCCCCGAGATCCTTGAGTTCGCCATCCACCACGAGCTGATATGGCATCCGGCAGGCTTGAGCACATTCTCCGCGATTGGCACTGCGCTGACCCAGGGCTTCGCTGGTGAGGCACTGGCCAGAATACGCCACACAGAGGGCACCATGAACGAAGGTCTCCAGAGGAAGCCAATCCGGAGAGCCCGGAGCGGAAAAACGTGCGAGTTCTTTGAGCGAGGTTTCGCGGGCAACCACCACCCTGCGCACGCCGAGGTCTTTTGCGAAGGCCACGCCTTCCGCCGAGGTGATGGTCATTTGTGTGGACGCATGAACCCCGAGCCCGGCCTGCGCGGCAAGGCGGGCCAGGCCGACATCCTGCATGATCACTGCATCAACACCGGCAGCAGCCAACGCATCTAGGAGCTCTGCGGCCTGACGGAGTTCGTTTTGAAAAATCAGGACATTCAGAGTTGCATAAGCCTTCAGACCATTCGTGTGAAGGAAGCGAACAAGTCGGGGCAGGTCCTCCACCGAAAAATTGTCTGCACGCAGCCGC
>JBGSVX010000666.1:0-2564 GCA_041752795.1 Terrimicrobiaceae bacterium | reverse complement strand
GCCCTTGCATGGCTTTGGCGGTTGGTTGCTCCACGGGGTCATGCCAACCCGAGCATCGTTACCACCGAAGGCATGTCGTCCGAGGGGGTCGGTTCTTACTGGCCATTTGCGACCGGCCGAAGGGTTGACCATGCCAACCTTTTGCTTAACCAGATTATCGAAACGCCGGAGGTTAGATACATCCTCACTCCCAACCAGCACGTTGGAGCATGGGAGGTTGGCTTCATGCCGCAGTGGGTCACTCGAGAGTATCTGGCCCGGCGTGGAGGAGCCCGGTTCACAGAAAAGCAAATGAAGCCCTCGCGGTGTGCTCTCCTCGGTTACACTCCACGCCAAATTGTGATGGAAGGCCGGACGATTGGAGTTTGGTTTTTTGAAGTTGATCAACAACCGGAAGTTGGGACGGTGGCCTATGATCGGGGCGCAGAAATTCTTGATGAATTCTTTCGCTCCGAACTCCGGCAATTTCTAGTGCCTGATCTGCTGCCAACGGGCCGCAGGATCATCGAGTGCTGCTTGGCTGGCGGGAGCCTTGAGGACTACGAAAAAGTGCTCGAAATGGCCACCCTGGAAATCGCCTGAGTCGCGCATCCCATGGAGGGTTTCGATATCAACCTTGGGCGCAGTTTCAAACCTGCCTTCGATGATGTTCCCGCGAGATACAGGAGAAGCATCTCCGGGGTCGATTACCTTCATATGCGGGGATTGCAGGGTGGGGATCTTTTCGTAACCCGCGACGGATGGATCAATGCCTCGTGTCTGGTGCCGGACCGTTGGTTCACCGGAGGACAATTCCGCAAACCCGGTCAGGCACTCGCGGGCGCCACCGGAGCGGTTTACCGCGTGCCGGTTTCCCATCCCGTCAGAAAGAACTTCGCGCTGGTGGTGAAGTTCAGCCGCTTCGGTCAGGATGTCGGCATCACCGTGGCGGAGGATATGACGGTGACTCCCGAATTCCGGGATCGCATGGAGGCGGCAGAGTTCCTGCCCCCATTTGAAGAGTTTGCGAATCTTCTGCGTTTGCGATCATGTTGCCGTGGCAGTTTTTCCACGTTGGCCCCGCTGGCCATTTATTCGCCGCCCACGCGATATCTGGCTTGGCAACTAAGAAGAAAGGATTACCTCCAATGGGCTTACGAACGTCAACTTCGAGCCAGTCAGCAGGATGACGAAACCAAGGTCGCCTACGATTTTGAGCGCCTATACATTTTGCTTTACCGCTGGATGGATGGCATGGACGTCGAGGAGGCTCACCGATCCGGCTTCGTTTCGCGTCAGCAAATGATCAGCCTGACCCGCGACTCGGCGGAAACCCTGCGCAAACTCGGGTGGTGCGTGCTCGACCACAAACCGCGCCATCTCATTCTTCGACAAAACCGGAAGTCGGGTCGGATCCTGAGCAGAAATCATCGAACGGTTCTGGGCTTGGTGGATTATGAGCTTCTTTATCCCTCAGAGGTTTGAGCGCTCATTCGCAGACTCCAGAAAAAATTCCAAAGATTCAAATCCAGTTTCGGATTTGGCACGCGAGTTGCTTCTCTTTCCGTTAATAGAACAGCCCGGTGAAACAGGGAAGTTCGCAGGAAGTGCCTGGGGGGGACGCTTTTTGCGGAGGGAATTTCACCGGGTTGTTCGTTTTTTCCTTGGAATGTTCCGGACGTGATTCTTGCACACGTGAATCAGGGTGTTACGATGTTCCCCGATGACGTTGGAGCCAGAGATGTTGGAAAGCCGGGTGAAGAGCCCCGATGCCGTGATGGAGGGTTTTTTGCAACGAATTGAACCTGTGAGTGATGAGGTGCTGAGGCGGATGGCCTCGGAATCTGCGGCGATGACCCGGAGGAATTTTGGCCGGACGATGAGGTTGTTTGCTCCGCTCTATCTTTCGAATGAATGCATCAATTCCTGCGCGTATTGTGGATTTTCTCGGGAGAATGCCATTTCGCGGGTCACTCTGGAAATTGAAGAGACCGTGCGGGAGGCTCAGCATTTGACCTCCGAAGGGTTTCGCAACATCCTGTTGGTGGCCGGGGAACATCCGAAGTTTGTCTCCGGCGAATATTTGGGGAGGTGCATTTCAAGCCTCGCGGATTTTGTTCCCAGTCTCTCTATTGAAGTGGCCCCAATGGAAACGGCCGAGTATGTGCCGTTGGTGAGAGCCGGAGCCGAGGGGCTTGTCGTTTATCAGGAGACCTACTGTCAGGAAACCTATGCCCGGCTGCATGTTGCCGGTCCAAAAAAAGATTATGCCTGGCGACTGGCTTGCCCGGAGAGAGGCTATCATGCAGGCTTCCGACGCATTGGCATTGGAGCACTCTTCGGCCTCTCGCCATGGAAACAGGAGGCGGCCTGCCTTGCGGTTCATCTTAATCATCTGATGAAAACCTGTTGGAAGGCCCAGATCACGGTCAGTCTTCCAAGAATGCGCCCGGCTGCAGGCGGTTTTTTTCCCCCTCATTCGCTCTCGGACCGGGAATTTATTCAACTGATCTGCGCCCTACGGCTCACGTTTCCTCATGTGGGGATCGTGCTCAGCACCCGGGAACCTTCTGCGCTCCGCGATG
>JBGSVX010000665.1:0-6180 GCA_041752795.1 Terrimicrobiaceae bacterium | reverse complement strand
GGGACCTGGCCACCAAGTCCGGCACGGTTCTGATATTTGATGAAATGATCGCCGGAATGCGCTTCGATATTCGTGGTTCCCATGTGGAGTATGGAGTGATTCCGGATCTTGCAACCTATGGCAAGGCGATAGGGAACGGATTTGCCATTTCTGTTTTGGCTGGAAAAAAAGAGATCATGCGGCTGGGAGGTCTTGATCACGATTTGCCCCGGGTTTTCCTGCTTTCCCAAACTCATGGCTCAGAAACCACGGGACTGGCTGCCTGTCTTTCCACGATCCAGGAATGCTCACGTATTGGAATCAAAAACCATATTGCCGGGATTGGCAGCCGCCTGAGGGAGGCTTTCAATCAAGCCTCGGAAGCATCCGGATCAGTATCCCATGTGCGTATGATTGGGTTTGATTGCAACCCCCAAATTCTTTGCACTGATGCCAGCGGTTCCTATAACCCGACTCTTCACACGGTCTTTCATCAGGAAGTGATCCGACATGGAGTTCTCATTCCATGGACAAGCATCACTTACTCCCACGGGGAACAGGAAATTGAAATCACCCAAGCCGCCCTGCAAGCGGGCATGACCAAGGTCATGCAGGCAGTGGAAAGCGGCAGGATCGAGGACTTTGTCGATGGACTGCCCGTCAGGCCGGTATTCAGAAAATTCAACAATCCCGTTCCGTCATGAGGGTTGGAGCGGTCATTCAGGCCCGGATGGGATCTTCCCGACTGCCCGGCAAGGTTCTCATGGACGTGGAGGGCCTCCCCATGTTGGAGCGCCTCGTACGTCGCTTAAAAAAAGCGGCCAGTCTGGATGTCGTTTTGATTGCGACTTCCGTGCGTGATGGAGATGATCCCATTGCCTCGTTCTGTGTTTCCAGAAATATTCCCTGCCACCGGGGCAGCGAAAACGATGTCCTCAAAAGATATTGTGATGCTGCGGAGGGTGCTGCCCTGGATGTTGTTGTTCGCATCACTGCGGACTGTCCACTCATTGACCCGGAAATCGTGGACGAACTTGTACAAATTTTCAAAACCCGGAGTCAGGAATTCCGAATGGTGACAAACCGCAAACCCATCACGTTTCCAGATGGGTTGGATGCCGATGTGCTTTCAACCAGCACGCTCCTCGAGATCGACCGGTCAGAAGCAACCGCCTATCAAAGGGAACATGTGATCCCCTACATTTGGGAAAATGGACTCCCATTTTTTAATTTGGAATGCCAACCGAACCAGTTTTATTCCCAGAGGTGGACGGTGGACTACCCTGAAGACATTGCGCTGGTCAGAGCAGTCATCAGAGCTTTCCCCGACCCGGACCATTGCCCCGGATGGAAAGACATCGCGAACTATCTGAGCAGCCATCCCGAGATTCTCAAAATTAATGCCATGTATTTGCCAAAACACGAATTATGAACTCCCAAGAGAACCTTACCATCTGGACATCGGAAAGTGATGCCTATGCCAAACGAAATGTTAGCCAGACTCAGGAGCGGCCATGGATCACATCCACGGTTCTCCAAGTTTTGCAGGAAGCCGGGATTTCCGTGGGGTCCGTGCTTGATGTCGGCTGCAGCCATGGACACAACCTGGCGGCTGTCGCCTCCCATTTTGGTTGTCCCGGAACCGGAATCGAACCCGGAACTGAAGTCCTGCGCGAGGGTGCGGCACTTTTTCCCAACCTGACATTCCGCCAGGCCTTTGCCAACAATCTCCCATTCAGAGATGAAGAATTTGAATTGGTCCTTGTCACCGGCGTGCTGACATGGGTTCCCAGAAATCTCTATTTGCAGTCGCTGGGTGAAGTGCTTCGCACAAGCAGCAAATATGTGCTTTATGGAGATTTTTGTCCATCAAGCCCCTACTCCGCACGCTACAAACATATTGAGTCCGAGGACCTCAGAACATGGAAGTTCGATTTCGAACCGCTGTTGAGAGAAATCCCAACGATAAAAATTCTGAGCGTGTCAACCGGAGCCCTTCACCATCATGGAGTCGTTTCGCCGGACCAGGAACAACCCGGGGATTGGAATCGTTTCAAATTTGTGCTTCTTGAAAAATTGCCGCTCGATGAATCCATCCCAGTGAAAGGTGAGGCCGACTTCACTGCGGCAAATTGAGTTTGTCACAGACCCCACTCCATATCTTCGCGGATTCGGGACCGGACGTCGGCTTGGGCCATGCCATGCGATGTCTTGGCCTTGCCCAGGAGTGGGCGGAAGGAGGAGGCCGGGTTCTGTTCCACTTGCGCAAACCATGGGATGCCGGGTTCCTCGCGCACGCACAAAAGTTTCCGGACATTGAAATATTGGAGGCCCCTGAGCATCCCAATGAAGGAACGGTCGAAACTTCAATTTCCCGATGGGGAAACGACAAACCAATCTTTGTTTGGGACTCCTACCGGGTCAGCGGGGAAACGCTCGCCTTGACATCAAAGAGGGGCTGCCGGGTTGTCCTGTTTGACGACATGGCCGACAGAGCAAATTACCCCGTGGATTTTATTGTGAATCAAAATGCCCATGCATCCTCTGCGATGTATGACGCCAAAATCAAATTGCCCGGAACCATTGCTCTCACCGGCACGCGGTTCATCCAACTGCGAAAACAATTTCTTGAGCATGTTGGTTGGAGGCGAACGGTCCAGAAAGATGTGCAAAATATCCTTGTTTCGCTGGGGGGGGGTCCTGTGATGAGCTCAGGCTTCAAGTTGCTGAGGCCTGCAAAAGCCTCGATCACTTTATTTTTACCTTTTTGATTCCCGGGAAATCCCATTCAGAAATATTTGATGATTTGGTCGCGCGAACTTCCCACTTTCGATCGATCAGGGATCCTGAAGATGTTCCTTCATTGATGAGGAAAGCCGACCTCCTGGTCGCCGCAGCCGGGACGACCTGTTGGGAAGCGTGTTTCATGCAGTTGCCCTCCTTGCTTTTCGGAAGAGCCGAAAATCAATTGCCCCTTGTAAAGTCGCTGGGAGAAAAGGGAGCCGCCAATGCTTTGAGTAAACAAAAAATTGAAATGCTCCCACCTGATTTTGAGAGGGAACTCCTCAGGTTGAGCGAAGATTTTTCCGGTCGGAAAAAAATGGCCGGAATTGCCGGGGATGAAGTGGACGGAGGGGGAAGTGCAAGGCTTGCCGCGATTCTTGGAGGACATCCCTTTTCAATCCGGGGGGCAAGGAACAAAGATTCCGGGCTCTTTTTCACGCTTGCAAATGATCCCGACGTGCGAAGAAATTCGTTTTCTCCGGAACCCATTCCATGGGAATCGCATGTGGCCTGGTTTGAATCAATGATGTCTGCATCGTCCACTGCGCTCTGGGTTGCGGAGGCGCCTGATGGAACTCCTGTCGGAGTTCTTCGCGTGGAATCCCTGGATGCCCGTTCTTGTGAAGTGAGTATAGCCATCGCTTCCGAATTCCGCGGAAAGGGACTGGCCTCCTCGCTGCTCAATAAGGCCATCGACGCTTTCTCCAGAAAAACCACGGGCATCCACAGCTTCCTCGCACGAATCAAAACATCAAATCAGCCATCGCTTCGCGCTTTCGAAAGAGCCGGATTTCGAAAGACCACAGTTGCCATACAGCAGGGTGCCGAATTTTATTGGATGGAGAAAATCCATGAATGAACCTGTTCTCACACTGGGCAATCGATTGATCGGCACCGGCCATCCGACATTTGTCATTGCGGAGCTGTCGGCAAATCACAATGGGTCCCTGCTCGTGGCAATGGAAACCCTTGAGGCCGCCGCTGCGGCAGGCGCAGACGCCGTCAAAGTCCAGACTTACACCGCTGATTCCCTCACCATCGACGCCCCTCAGGATCACTTCCGCATCAAGTCCACCATCTGGGATGGAAGGACCCTCTACTCTCTCTATCAGGAAGCGGCCATGCCATGGGAATGGTTCCGACCCCTCAGTGAGCGCGCAAACCAGCTTGGCATCACGTTTTTTTCAACTCCCTTTGATGAAAAAGCAGTCGAGTTTCTCGAGAGCGAGAAGGTTCCCATTTTCAAAATTGCCTCGTTTGAAATCGTGGATTTGCCATTGATTCAGCGGACAGCACGCAGTGGAAAGCCGATGATCCTCTCTACGGGAATGGCCTCCCTGGAGGAAATATCCGAGGCTGTGGAATGTGCCCGCAGCGCGGGGTGTTCCGAGATTGCGCTCCTGCATTGCAGCAGTGCTTACCCGGCTCCTGCCGGGGAATTTCACCTCCGGACGATTCCGGAATTAAAAGAAAAATTTGGAGTTGTATCGGGTCTCTCGGATCATACGCTTGGGGACACCATTGCGATTGCGGCGGTGAGCATTGGAGGATCCATCGTGGAAAAACATTTCATATTGGATCGCAACCAGGGGGGCCCCGACAGCCAGTTTTCGATGCAACCGGAAGAGTTTGGTCAGATGGTAAAATCCATCCGGTCCGTGGAGGCCGCTATGGGAAAACCTTCCTATGGACCTTCACCGTCGGAGGAGCCAAGCACCAAATTCCGTCGATCCCTCCATGTCGTCGAAGACATTCCGAAAGGGCATCGTCTCACAGCTTCCAACATCCGCTCGATTCGCCCGGCGGGCGGACTGCCACCAAAATTTTTTCCAAGGATTCTCGGGTGTCAGGCCCTGCGAGATCTTCAGCGGGGGGAGCCACTGAGGGAGGAAGATTTCGATTCCGGCACGGAAATGGAATCCCGCTGAAAGACTTTTGAAAGCCAGTCCTTCATCAAAAGACCCTGTGGCGATTTTCCATGCAGGAACTCTCGGCCAACGCGGTGTAAAAGATTGGATGCCCATTGCTGCCTGTCTGAAACAGGCCGGCTGGCGGACCCTGCTCCTCGAGGACTTGCGGTCCGAGTCCCTCGATATTCCCAATTCCTTCTCCAGTGGTTTGGCACTTAATGATGCCACCTGGTCAAAGGGAAATTATTTTTCGCGCGGTTTGCGATTTTTTGTGCAGGTTCTTGCCAGGTTCTTTCCCCAGATCTCTACATTTCATGCCCTGCTGGATTCGAGCATTCGCATGGATCAGCTTCTAAGCGCCACTAAGCCGGATGCGCTTTTGTTTTACTCCGATGGCATCAGACCATGGCAGACCTTTCTGTCGGCAATCGGCATCAGATCCGGAACAGCAACTTTTGTGGTTCCCCATTCCTTCGGTCCCCCGCCATTCGTTTCGGCAATCGCAAGATTTTTAAGTAATGACAAAAATTCCAATGGCGAGATCAAATCCCTTCAGAGGCAAGTCCTTGCCAAAGTGTTTTCGAAATGGACTGTGGAAGCCTTTGGTCGGAGGGTTTTTGGATGGTCTCCAATGGAGAGTTTTGCCTCCATGCTCCTCAGGTTTCAGCCGGTCAATCCAGTGAGCCGGTGCGGGGGATATTCTCATTGGGTGCTGGCGCCATCTGAAATTGAGGCTGCCAACTACATCGCTGAAGGCGTCGATCCCAAAAAAATTCGCGTTTTGGGAAGTCCGGTTTTTGACAGGAGCTGGCAGGCGGCAAACAATGGATATAGGGCTTCGGTTTCGAAGGACCTCCATCTTCGCAAGGATTCCCGGATTGCCCTGCTCAACTTTTCTCCCTCGTCAGATTTTGGGCTCTCCAGTGAAGAGGAGGAAAAGGAAACCCTGGAATCACTCCTGCAAACCATCTCGGAATTTCCCGCGTGGCAGGTCATCATCTCGATGCATCCCGGCCCGGAACCGCGTTTCCTCAGACCCCTTGCCAAAAAGTTCTGCACTCCCATCGCCGAGGGCGGTGTTGTTGAGCTACTCACAGTCACGGACCTGTATGTTTCTCCAAGATCCACAACAATCGCCTCATCTTTGGGCCTCGGAATCCCAACAGTCATGTTGTTATTCCAGGAACTTTGGAAAGACCCCGAATTCCTTGAATCTATAAAAAAATCCTATACTTCGACCGGGGTTCTTTTGGCTTCAAATTTGGAAGAGGCCACTACGGGAATAGCCCGCCTTTTGGGACTGCCGGAAGAAATGAAAGCAGCCCAACACGGCGCAAAACGGGACTCCTCAAAATGGGCGGCGATGGACGGCAGATGTTCGGAGCGCATTGCAAAGTTCGTGATTTCAAAGTCGACCAACCATCTATCATGACGTCCCGAATTCTTTTGGTGGGAGCAGGAAGCATTGGACGCCGTCATCTCCAAGCGCTCCGCACGCTCGGTGAGA
>JBGSVX010000664.1:0-7957 GCA_041752795.1 Terrimicrobiaceae bacterium | reverse complement strand
GGTATAAAGCCGCCTACTACAAAGGCGGGGGGATGTCTGCCGGATATTGGGACTATCCAACCCAATCGGATACAGTGCCAGGAAACAATAATTTCTCCGGGACGAATGAGGCCAATTTTTTTGATGACGACTACACGGTTCCTCCTACTGGAGCCACCACAAACACCGGCTCCTTCCTCGATTCCGAAGGAGCCTATGGGACGTTTGACATGGCGGGAAACGTCTGGGAATGGAATGATGCCGTGATCGATACCACTGATCGTGGAGTCCGGGGGGGAGCATGGAACACTGGCAATACTTCTTTGTCCTCCTCCAACCGGGGCCAACTGACTCCGCAATACAGTGAGTCACTTGACTTTAATGTCGGCTTCCGTTTGGCATCCTCCATCCCGGAGCCCTCCGGGGTTCTTTTGATCATTGTTACCGGCCTGGTCATTCTGGGATGGAACCGTCAGAGGAGGGATTCTCATGCCGCCCCGGATGATCATGGGGCTTGATAATTTTTTCGGCGGGCTTGTGATTTTGATCCGCTTCGCCGAATGTCCTAGCGCATGAGATCAAAAACCGGTCGCTGCACAAATTACTCCGGATGCAAACTTGCATATCGGAACGAGCGCATCACAGTCGTGACCAGGGATTTTGTCTGTCCCGAATGCGGAAGCCGGCTTGAGAGGGTTTTCACCTCCCAGCGACACTCCGGGTTCTGGGTTGTTGCTTTCGGAGTTTTTGTCGTCCTTGTTTTGGCCGTGCTCGCAATCTTGTTGGGGGGGGCAATGGTCCATAATCCCAATGAGATCGCATACCTGGAAACCCGTTTGGATTCCAAACCCTCCCCGACACCGAGTCCCTCGCCAACCCCGGTGCCGATCATTCCTTCCACCCCACTGCCGACTCCTCCTCCGACACCACCGCCCACACCACCGCCCACACCCGTTCCAACCCCCACCCCCAATTCTTATGATTTCGACATGACGTCCGAAGAATTTGAAAATATCAAGAAGGAGGTTCTCACGCGCATTGACCTCATGCCAAAGCTCAATGAGCAGCAACGCAGTGCCTTGGTGGCGGCATTGGCAAGGGCGAGAGGTCTCACACTGCTCGCCCGTGTGTCCTTTGCTGTTGCAAAGGATTACGTCACTCCGGCCGACCAGGCCACCTTGCGGGCAAGCCTCGCCAATCCGGCAATCAAATCCGCCATGGAAAACCCCAGCATGGTCTTTGTTGTGCTCGGTTATTCCAGCAAACAGGGCAGCCATGAAGTGAATATGAGGCTTTCCCAGCAGCGTGCCGACACGGTTGTGACGGCCTTGCAGAAAGATTTTGGTATTCAGAATGTGATCTATCCGGTTCCCATGGGCCCGTCTTCGCTGTTTGGTGGCAAGTTTTCCGAGAATCAAGCTGCGGAAATCTGGCTGGTCGTCCCATGAAAATGCGGGGCTGGACCCCGGACCACCTGCCAGGTGTGGTGGTGCTTTTTGGTTTGCCTGGAACGGGGTGTCAAATGCCCGAAGGGGACATGCGGGTCGGAAGCGCCCCCGCCTGCGAATTTCAACTCCCTCATGTCAGCGTCGCTCCGGTTCACTTCCGCATGGTTCGGAGGAAATTCCGTTGCTGGATCCAGCCCGAAGGAGAGGCCGGGCTTTGGCTGAACGGTTCACTCATCAAGGCCAGATGCCCCCTCCACCCCGGGGATATAATTCATGCCGGAAGTGTCTGTCTGTTGGCCGGAGATTCTGTGCAGGAATTTTCGCAGATGGTTTTTTGCAATCACCCGACCCGGAAAGTTCCGCTCCGCCGTTTTCCAATAGTTCTCGGGAAAGACCCCTCCTGCGGTGTGATCCTGCCGGATGCCTCCGTCGCGGGCCAACAGGTGCAAATTTCGCTTGAAAACGGAGAGTATCGCCTTTGTCTGCTCAGTGACTCGGGTGAAACCTTTCTGAATGGTCGGGCCTTCGAGCGGCACGAGTTGGTTTTTGGAGACCTTCTGGATATCGGGCGATACTCTTTACGGTTTGATGGCGCCTGCCTGGTCATGGAGGAGACGCGAGGTGATGTTCCGGCTCTGCTTGCGGAAAATCTTCGGGTCAAAAGGCAGGGGACGACGATTATTCATGGAATGGATTTGCGCCTGGATGCCGGGGAGTTTGTGGCCGTGATCGGACCGACCGGCTCAGGCAAAAGCACTCTCCTTGAGGCCCTCAGTGGCTGCCGGCTTCCCGAACCCGGTGGCATGCTGCTGCATCGCGGATTTCCTTTGTCTCACTCCCCGGATTCCCGCAGGGGATTCGGCTGGGTGCCACAGGAGAATGTCGTGCATCGCGAGTTGAATGTGCTCAGTGCCTTTGAATTCTCTGCAAAACTGCGGCTGCCAAAGGCGGTTCCCCCAAGGCAGAGGCTCCGCTTGATCGAACGTGCCTCTTCCCGCCTTGGGCTCAGTGACCATCAGTTTTCAAAAATCAAAAATCTTTCCGGCGGGGAACTCAAAAAAGTGAGTGTTGGTGTGGAGTTGATTGGGCACCCCGAAATTCTCTTTCTTGATGAACCCACGTCGGGGCTCGATCCGGACGCGGAGCGGACTATGATGAAATCCTTCAGGGAACTGTCCGATTCCGGGTGTGTGGTTGTTTGCTCCACCCACCATATGCAGAGCCTCTTCCTTTGCGATCGTCTGCTCTTTGTCTGCGACGGTCACCTTCTCTACGATGGGCCACCGGGAGGTGCTCCCGCCCAGTTCGGCGTGAGCACTCTCGAGGGAATTTTTCATCGCATGCATGGTCTTCGAGACACCGGATTGACTCCGGCGGCTCCGGCAGCAGTTGGAACCCTTCCGCGTTCCGGACCTTCCGCTCCTCCGAATCACCCTGAATCCTCCGCCCAACTCCCCCTTCTCCTCGCCCGGCAGTGGGCGCAAATGGTGTCCGATTGGCGGAATCTATTATTTCTTGCGGGTCAGCCGGTTCTTGTTGGGGCTTTGATTGCCTGGGCCGTGAAGGGAACCATGGATGACAACGCCCTCGTTCTGTTTTTTATTGCCGTTTCCACACTGTGGTTTGGCTGCAGCAACGGGGTTCAGGAGATCGTCGGGGAGCGTCAGATTTATCGCAGGGAACGAATGGTCGGCTTGCGCATGGCCCCGTACCTCGCCTCCAAAATTATTTTTCTCACCGCAATAACGGCGGCCCAGACAGGAATCCTCTTTGGTATTGCCGGACTGGCCGGGGGCCTTCCGGCAGGGGATCCGTGGTGGCAGGCTGCGGGATTGGCGGCAATGACTCTCACCGCAGCCTCCATCGGACTTTTGATTTCTTCGATGGCGAGAACCGTCCTTCAAGGAGTCTTTCTTGTTCCGATACTCATGATTCCCCAAATTGTTCTGTCTGGATTCACTGTGCCCGCCAGCCGGATGTCCGGTCCTGTGCTCCAGACGAGTCAATTGGTTCCCCTTTTTCAAACGCAGCGTGTCATGGATGTCAGTTTGCTTTGGAGTCGAAAAATTGATGCCACCACCATTCAGCAACACCTCCAATCGGTTGAGAATCTACGAAACGTAACAACGTTGAAAACCGGAGAAATCTCCATGGATGCAAACCCCGCACTTTTTGCCATTGCCGTGTTGCTCACATGGAGTTTTGCCTGTTGGGTATTTTCTTTGCTCTTTTTGAAACTCCGGGAGAGACCGGCATGAGCCCGCGCGATCAGAACTTCCTCGGGAGGGACGGGAGAGGACTTCCTGCACGGGTGCCCGGGGATACAGCCAACCCGCTGCCCGGCTCCGGGGTGCTTCATTACCGCGGAGCACCATCCGGGGATCCCCTCGAGGCCGAGTATGTGGTGAACTGTGCCCAGTGGATCCTTGCCTTTCCGCATCCCCAACTCGTGAACGTGTTTTCGGCGGAGATGGGCGGGGAGGGGCCCTGTGTGGACGTCGAGTTTTTGCACGGTTTCCGCCTGATTGATGCTCTTCGAAAACGGGAATCCTTTCTGCCGGAGGAATGCCTGGTTCTTGCCCGTCACCTGGCCGAGGGGGTGGATCATGCAATATCCCACCAGATTCCCGGTCTCGACATTTCTCCGGAGGGGATCTCCGTTCATTTTCTGAATGCCGGCCGCCCCGGTGAGCTTCAGATGGTGCCCACTCTACCCGTCGGGCAATGGCCACCCTTCACGTTGAAAATCTGCCCATTGGGACTCTCCGTGGTTTGCGGCTTCGTCGGGGAGGCCGGTTCGCCCGCGTGCAGGTCATTTTTTCCTTCTCGCGTTCCACCGGCTTCCTATTCCGCAGGGATGGTTGATACGCTGCACCGGCTGATGGGAGGCGGAAGACTTCGCGGAAAATCCGGGAAACGCCATTCCCCACTCGTCTGTCTGAACGATTCTGCCAATCTCCTCATGCAAAAATGGTTGGCTGAAAGTTCCCTGAATGGCGCGGCCTCGGATTTTGTTCAAGCATTTGAGACCGCAATCGCATGGCAGGGCACCGCAGGGACTTTTTCGGGTTCCAGCTATGGGAAAACGGTTTCCACCCGGTGCCCGGTGGAACCTTACGCCCGGAGCAGCACACAAAAAACCGTGAAGCCTGAGGTTCGGGTGTCCCCTGACGTCCGGACTGGAAAACCCATGATTTGGATTGTTCTCCTGCTTTTGTTTCTGGCCGGCCTGGCGTCTCTGTTCCTGTTTGGAAATCCCGGCAAAATCCCGGGAGCCCCCTCACGTCCGGCTTCGAATTCCGGCTCTCCTGTTTATGAACCGGTCATCGTCACAGAACCCGGGCGGTCACCGGCAGCGCCAGGGTCCGGTCCCAAGATAACCCCATAACGGACGGAATAGGTGAATTATGATTCCGGCCCTGCAGCCAGATATTTCCTCAAGCTGCCACCAAACCGAGAGTGGCAAGCTCCTGGAGAAGGGACTCCAGATTGTCCGAGACCAATTCCTGAATTTGGGTTTTCGAGAGGCCGGACAATTCGCTTCCAAACGCTGGCGTGCCTGTCGCCTGGAGTGCCTCCGAAAAGTCGGTTGTCAACTCAGCGTGTGTCCGTGTGCCATCCATCAGGCGGAGCAACAAATGCACTGCGGGCTCAGGAATTCGCACCCGCGTGTGAAGGAGTGTCGTGAGGGTTTTGCTCTGATGCGATTGATGCCTTGCAAGGAGGCCGGCCCTTGGGCGGTCGGGAGGATTCCTGGCAATCGGGGACGGCTCCGCCCTCAATTCCATGGCACCGGCCGCCACCGCCTTCAGACAAAAGTTTTCAAGTAATTTCCTGTCATCCTGTTGCTGCACCCCGGCGCACAGCTCTTCGAATGACACGGACTGCGGCCAGGAATTCCTCAGTTCTTTCAGGGCACATTTCAGGACCGGGTGCCCGGCAGATATTCCGGCACCTTTTGGTCCTTTGTAGCAATCCTCCCCGTCGGAGCTCTCTGCACTCGGATTGATCTCCTCAAGCTGGGCGCATAATCGGAGCTTGCCCAACCTCCGGGCACATTGGCTGCGATCAATCTCAATGCCTTTGCGGCAGAGCAGGGTTTGTCGGAATCTCCTGCCCGTCAGGAAATCCAGATACTGTTCCTTAACCAGCGGATCGACTGCCTCCATTTGCTGAAGGAGGTCACGGGCCTCAGCGGAACAGGCCTCGCCGGGCTCCATGGAACGAAGATCCGATTCGGCTAAAAATTGCAAGCCATTGGCTTCGGCGAGTTCCATGAATTCATGGAAATAAAAGGGTTGGTTGCAATCGCTGAGATCATCATGAAAAAAAGCGGCTTCATTGTAATCCAAAGCGTGCTGGTACTGATCCTGGAGTATTTGATGGTAGGCGTCCGTTTTGTCCGTCCTGGCATTGACAAGGAGGTGAAGGAGGGAACGTGCCTGCGCCACACGGTCCCGGGGAGCCTCCAGTTGGCGAACATGGTAGCGCATCATGCGGCGACTCATTTCCCGCAGATGGCATCCTGGAAAAGCGTTGTAGCTGATGTAGGCAACGCCCTGCTCATTCAGGCTCCTGGCACATAATTCCAGGATTCCGTTGCGGGCGGATGCAGGAACCCAGGAGAACAATCCATGGGCCACCACATAATCGAAGGGGCCCGCCTCGCAGCGGATTGCAACATCACGACAATCAAACTGGACATTGAGCAGTCCAAGCTGCGTGGCTGTTGACCTCGCGCATGCGATGGCACTCGGGGCAAGATCCCAACCGGTGAAGCGGCTCTGCGGGAAGGCTTCGGCCATCGCGAGGAGATTGGTCCCGTCTCCGCACCCCAACTCCAGCAGGGAACACCTGGAGGGCGGACCGGGAGACAGTCCGTGAAGTATCGCCATGGCGGCGAGTTGATTCGGGCTGGTTTGCAGATAGGAGCGACCCGGGTAGGCGAAATGATCGTATGCCGTCAGCATCTCCGACCCATGCGGCAGGGTACGCGCCGCGTCCAGCTTTTTTAAAAAATCATTTGTGGTTGAAGAAAAACACGCTATGGAAGTTTCAGCATTTTTGCTTTGCCATGACAAACCTGCAGGATCTTCTCACTCCCATCTCCGAGAATGCGCCCTGTGGGGTGGACATCACCTATGATCCTGCCTTCATGGAAATGGATGCTTTGCTTCTGGGAAAATCCGAGACGCAATTCTCCGAAGCTGTCAAACCCGACTGGAAAATTGCTGTCAACCGTTGCCTTGAGCTTTTTGCAAAAAGCAAGAACCTTCAGGTTGCCACGAATCTTTGTCTTGCAGTCCTTCAAACCGAGGGGATCAGCGGACTTTCTCAGGCTTTTCGACTTCTTTCCGGTTTGCTGCAAACCTATTGGGATACTCTCTATCCCCAGTTGGACCCCGGCGACCACCTGGATCCACTCGAGAGAATGAACATCCTTTCGGCGCTCTGCACGCCCATGGGATCCTATGGGGACTCCTTCCGGTTTTTGGAACGGCTCCATGAGGTGCCACTCACAAACTCCCCAACTCTTGGCCGGCTCTCCTACTCGCGAATTCATTCGGAGGCCCTCCCCGAGGACTCCTCAAAAGCCTCCCTTCAACCCACCGAAATCGAAGCGGCCTTCCGGGACACTCCGGCTGATGAGCTCGCAGGCACTCTGGACTCCATTATGTCCTGCATCGCTTCCGTCAAGGAGATACAGGTCTTTCTTCAGGGAATCCCGGGCTCTGAAAAGTCTCCGGATTTTGAGCCGCTTCTCAGCACCCTTGAAAACCTCTCAGCCGACGTGGCTCCCCATGTTGGCACCTCCGAGGCTCCGGGTGTGCCCGGATCCCCAGCCCTCCAAGCAGATGGCAGCACCGGAACTCCGAAACCTTCAACTGCCCCCAGCGGTCCCATGCCCGCTGCAATCCAGAGCCGCAATCAAGTCAATCACGTGCTGGATCTTGTTTGCGACTACTATAAAAACAATGAACCCTCCAGCCCCGTGCCTCTCCTCATTCGCCGCGCCCAGCGCATGATTCATTCCAGCTTTCTTGAAATCGTCAGCGAACTCGTTCCCGACGCTGAAAACCAGGTTCGCTCGGCCACCGGAGCCAAAACCACCTCATGAACACCCTTCGAGTCCACGCCGGATTCTCAGTGACAGTTTTGTCACATTTTTAAACTGGAACATTGCTTCCTAATTGCATCTAGTCCATAGAACATAGAATTATGCCCGACAGTAGCCAAAAATTCATCGCCCGAAACCGTGCCCCCCGTGTTCAGATCGAGTATGACGTCGAGCTTTACGGAGCCGAAAAAAAGATTGAACTTCCCTTCGTGATGGCAGTCATGGCCGACCTTTCCGGCAAGCCGGCTGATGAGTTGCCGTCTGTCGATGATCGGAAATTCTTGGAATTCGATGTGGACAATTTTGATGAGCGTCTGAAGGCGGCCAAGCCGCGTGTGGCTTTCCAGGTGCCCAACACCCTCACCGGCGAAGGCAACATGAGTGTGGACCTCACCTTCGAGAAATTGGAGGA
>JBGSVX010000663.1:0-1594 GCA_041752795.1 Terrimicrobiaceae bacterium | reverse complement strand
ACAAACCGGTAGCTCTGGCTTGGCGCCAGCGCGCGAGCGCGGCCCTTCGGGCTCGCGCTGCCGCTACCTTGCCCTGCCGGGCATTTGTGAATAATCCTCATGACTTGGAACCTACAAGGGACGTCGTTCCCGATTTCCGGTCCTCACAACACGCGACGGAGCCGCCACATTTTTCTTTTTCAGAATACGTTGAAACGGATTTTTTCCTGAATGGTGCTGAGGACGGAGCTGTCAGGGTTTTCCGGCCCGTTTTTTGATTCGATTCAGGATGCCGAATCAGTCTATTCATTTATCAGCAATGCTTGTGCGAAGCAGCTTCTTGCATCATGACATCACCCAATGACCGACCCGGGAAAATTCGCCAGCACATGAAGGCCACCATCCTTCGTTTGTTTAACACCCACTTTGTGGGCAGGACGCTGGCGGATGACTGGATTTTTTCTCAGGCCTTTTTCTTTCTGGGTGCGTGCATCCTTCTCGTTGGAGCTTGGAAAGGATCCAGCTTTCTTTTTGTGTTTGGACTCCTCTATTTAATCAAAGGGATCATTCGCTGCTACAGGTATTTTCAACTCGAACCATCTGAAAGAGCGGAGCTTGCGAGAAACGAAAATCGTGCTTCCACACCTCAGGGCAGGGAATCTCAAAAAGGGATATCTTGAATAGTGGATGCATGCGCATTCGCACTGAGCCTTAGGCGAGCGTTTGAAATCGCTCATTCCAAACCCGTTCCCGACAACGGCCCCTCGATTGGACCCATAATGGGATGGGGTTACACCACCAACGTATCCTTCTGAAAATCCGCGCCCATCCGCGTCATCCGCGGTTTCATTTCAGGGTATAAAACTCCCCCAGCTCAGGAGTTATCTTCCAGCTCGGAGAGATAGATTTTTTGAAGGAGGAGTTTGGGTGCGTCGTCCATGACGATTGGGCCGCGTTGAGTTTCCCATTGGGCAATGAGATTTGCGGTGACCCCGAGTTCGGCGCCGAGTTCGCGGGTGGTGAGGTCAAGGTGGGACCGGAGTTTTCGGATGAGAGCACCGGTGGGGTGGAATGGTGGGGCCGGGGGTTTCGGCTTCCGCTGACGGATGGGTTTTGGTGCCGGCTTGATCGGGGGATTTTTGATTGCCGCAGGTTTGGCGACGGGGGGCTCGAATTTGGGTTTGGTCGGCAATGCCTTCGGTGCCGCGTGCGCAGGCTCTGACGGCGCGGGGACGTTTGGAATTTCGCCATCGAGGTCGATTCCGAAAACACTTCCCACAGCTTCAGCATCCAAACGGCGGCGACCGCCACGGCCTTTGCCAGACAAAGAAGCCGGTGCCTCAGCGGCTGCAATGAGGTCATTGTGATCCACCTCGCGGAGTTTGAACAAGAGTTCCGGCTGCGAGTCGAGGCGCGAGCCGACTCCATACAAAACAGCGGCCACGTGTTTGCACATGTGGGCCGAGTCGGGACAGGAACAAATGAGGAGGATTTCCTTGGGACTGGGAAAAAGCCCATCGTTCGGGTCGGCAACGATGCCCATGATTTCCTCAGAGATTTTTCCTTGGAGCAGTTCGATGAGTGAGCCGATCTTGCCTTGGCACCGGGATTTGAT
>JBGSVX010000662.1:0-4383 GCA_041752795.1 Terrimicrobiaceae bacterium | reverse complement strand
GGCCAGCGCATGGGCCAACCAGGTTTTTCCAGAGCCGGTGGAGCCGGTGAACAGGTGCGCGTGGGCAAGCCGTCCGTGCCGGTTGGCAGCCAGCAGGAGATCAAGGGCGGATTCTTTTGAACAGGGCATGAGATGAAAGTTCGTTGCTGATCTGATCTGCGATTTCTTCCGGGCTGCGGGTGGCGTCCAATACGCGGATTCTTTGAGGCTCGGCCTTTGCCAACAAAAGGTAACCTTCGCGCACGGCCCGGTAAAATTCCATGGGCTGTTCTTCCATGCGATCTGGAAGGGATCCGGAACCCCGCCCGGAGCGAACCCGCTCCATGGCCACGGCCTCGTCCATGTCCAATAAAAACGTGACATCCGGCAACCGCGGCCCCGCAGCAAACCGGTTGATCATGGCCACCGCCTCCGCAGAAATTTTGCGGGCCACTCCCTGATACACCGTCGTGGAATCCAGAAACCGGTCGGAAATCACCACGCGATTTTCCGAGAGAGCCGGAAGGATCACCTGACGCACCAGTTGGGCGCGGCTCGCTGCAAAAAGCAGCAGTTCGGACTCGGACACCATCTCCTCGCCCTCCGGCGCATGTTGCAGAAGATGACGGATAATTTCTCCAACTGGCGTGCCTCCCGGCTCGCGCACGAGCAACGGTTGCAGCCCCGCTTCCCGCAGACTCCGCATCAACATGCCAATCTGCGTGCTCTTGCCGCAGCCTTCGGAGCCTTCAAAGCTGATAAAGAAACCTGGTTGACTGATTTGTGACATACCGGAATGATGGATATTCAATGAAGCACGCGCCGGAGCAAAGCAGGAAAATCGCCCTTGTGGAAATTCCTGTGGGTGCTCAGTCCTTTTTTGAGGAAGCCCTCACTGGTCATGACCTGTGCTTCCCACGCTCACTTTCCTCGGTTCCGACGGACACCGAAATCCTCTCAGTCTTTGTTTCAGACAAATTGGACGAAGAGGTTTTGCTGGCTCTGCCGGATCTGAAACTCATCGCCGCCCGCTCGACGGCCAGCGATTATATTGATTTGGAAGCCTGCCGACGCCTCGGAATCGCGGTCGCGCATGCGGGCAGCTACGGGGAAAACTCCGTGGCCGAGCACACGTTTGCGCTCATGCTTGCTCTCTCCCGCCGCCTCAGAGAATCTGAAAATGCGGTCGCCCGCGGCCGCTTTGATGCAACCAAATTACAGGGGTTTGATTTGCGGGGAAAAACGCTGGGAGTAATCGGAGCCGGTCGTGTCGGACTTCACGTGATCCGCATTGGCTGTGGATTCGGCATGAAAGTGCTGGCCCACGACTCCTCCCCTCACCCGTTTTTTAGCGAACTCCTGGATTTCCAGTATGTGGATTTTGACGAGTTACTGACCCAATCCGATGTGATCTCGCTTCATGTGCCGCTCAATGAGGCGACATTCCATATGATCAATGAGCAGTCGCTCGCAAAGTGCAAAGACAACCTCATTCTTATCAACACCGCCCGCGGAGCGCTCGTGGACACGTCCGCTGTGACCGCCTCACTGGACAATGGTCGGATCGCAGGCCTCGGGCTGGATGTACTCGAAGATGAACGCGTTTTTCATGGCGGTGCAACCGCCCTGCTCGGTCAGCAAATCGCCGAACGTGTGCGGGCCTCCCAACCTGCCCACGGCGGCGAAGCCACCCCGAACCGCCTCTCCGAGTTTTCCAAACTGGTCGCCCACAACAGCCTACTGAAACG
The DNA here is from genome assembly GCA_041752795.1 of Terrimicrobiaceae bacterium. GTDB lineage: Bacteria > Verrucomicrobiota > Verrucomicrobiia > Chthoniobacterales > Terrimicrobiaceae > JAJTZA01. Next base: position 2,656 of record JBGSVX010000662.1, on the reverse strand, counting down.
CCCGAATGTGATCCTCACCCCACACGTGGCCTACAACAGCGAGGAAGCCGCCGAGCGCCTGCAAACAATCACCCTCGAACACATTCAGAACTTCCTGGCAGGAAAACCACTCGATCACCGCCTCGCATGAACCACTGGCTCGTCAAACAGGAACCCACCGCCTTTTCATGGCAGGACTTCGTCCGCGATGGCTCAACCAACTGGACCGGCGTCAGAAATTTTCAGGCCCGCAACAATCTCGCCGCCATGAAAACCGGAGACCGCGTGCTGTTCTATCACAGCGTTGTCGGAAAAGAAATTGTTGGCGAGGCCACCGTCTCCCGCGAGGCCTTCCCGGACCCCACCGCCACCGAAGGAAATTGGATCTGCGTGGAACTTCGCCCAAAAAAAGCCCTGACGAACCCGGTTTCCCTCCAAGCCATCAAAGCCGAACCCAGCCTCTCCGAAATCGGACTCCTCAAACAATCCCGGCTCAGCGTGATGCCTCTCACCAAAACCGATTTTCTGACCATCCTGAAAATGAGCGGCAAAAACTCAGGTTTGTAGGTCACTGCTTGGGGGATTTTGTTGCTGGGTGGGATGTCCCTGAATTCCGCGACTCCAAAATTTTGGCTTCAAAAACATGTCATTGCACAGTGTCAAATGTCGTTTTAATCAGTTTTCAGGAATTTTCGTCTGGCTTTCAGGTTGTTTTTCATTTTTTTGACAGTGATCAGTGTTCAATAATACTTGATAACACTGTTCTTGAGTTGAGAATTGACTCTAAAAACCATGAAGAATGAGATCATCGGCAGGATGTCGAGGCCACATGGGTGGGGATTGACGTCAGTGCCGGGATTGTGGCAATGACTCATGATTTCCTGAGAGAGGGTCAGATTTCCATTTCCGCGATGGCGGCACCTGACGGTTTGCGTGGGGTTTTCGAAGAAACCTCTCGTGCTCGGGGAGGGACTTGAACCCTCACGCCTTACGGCATACGCCCCTCAAACGTACGTGTCTGCCATTCCACCACCCGAGCGAAGAGGAGTGGAGTATCTGTGATCCCGTCATGGGTCGCAAGGCAAAAGTCCCGAAAATTTGCATGCGCGGGGAATGAGAGAAAAATTGTGTGGGGGTTGAGATTTTCTCTTGCATCCGGGCTGGCGGCATATACCGTTCACATGAACGGCATTATGAAATATCCATTAAAACAACAAGTCACCGGCAACTTTGGAGGCCGTGAATGAGCAAAAGATCCTCCACCTCGACGCGGACGCGTTCTTTGCCTCGGTCGAGCAAGCCGCAGACCCGAGGCTGCGGGGACGACCTGTGGCAGTGGGCGGAGCAAAGCGCGGCGTTGTCGCCAGCGCGAGTTACGAAGCCCGGCGGATGGGCGTCTATACGACGATGCCCACAGCACGTGCCCGCAAGCTTTGCCCGTCTCTGGTCATTGTTGCGGGGGATTTTGAAAAATACGAACGCTTCAGCCGCCTCCTCTTCTCCTACGTCTATGACTTCACTCCCACCGTCGAAATCTCCTCAATTGACGAAGGATATGCGAATCTGACCGGAAACCGCAGAACATCGGCCGGGGACATTGCCGAAACGATCCGACGTGTGGTGCGTCAGACGCTGAAAATCACGCTTTCCGAGGGGATTGGATCGAACAAGTTGGTTTCGGCGGTGGCGTCCAAGCTGAAGAAGCCGGATGCGTTGATTATCGTTCCCGCGGGAGGGGAGCGGAATTTTCTAGCTTCCTTGGAGACGAAGTGGCTGCCGGGGGTTGGACCAAAATTGGCCGAGGAGTTTCGCCGGGCGGGACTCCCCCGGATTGGCAACATCGCAGAAACCCCACCGGAACAGTTGGCCCTGTTTGCGGGAAATCAGGCTGTCACCCTCTGGGAAATGGCACGAGGCATCGACTCCCGCCTCGTCATTCCCGATCCTCCCGCCGCAAAATCCGTCGGGGAACAGGAAACCTTCGAACGCGACTCCACGGATGAACATTTTGCCAGGGCGCGGCTGCGTCAGATGGCCGACCGCCTGCTTGCCACATTGCGTGCCGGGCAGCGCACAGCGCGCACCATGGAAGTGCGGATTCGTTACAATGATTTTGATGAAGCGCGACGCTCGGAAAGTTTCTCCGAACCCACCAACCTGGAAAGTGATGTGTATCCGGTCATTGACCGCCTGCTCCGCCGCGCATGGGAACGCCGGGTGAGCCTGCGACTCGTCGGCCTCAAGTTTTCCAATCTCTACGATGCAAAATTTCAAGACACGCTGGCCTTGGAATGGTCCGCGGAAAGCGAGGGACGGAAAGAGGGCTGGGAGACGGGGAGATTGGGAGAGATCGGGCGGCAGGCGGAAGTACCCCGGGGTCGGCGCTATGATGCGGCCGGTGCCGTGGACAGAATTCGCGAAACCTACGGTCAGTCCGCCATCCTGCGCGGACATGACCTCTTTTTGAAGACCGGAGAGCGAAATGCGGAGAGCGGAGACAAGAGCTCCTCGTTGGCATCCACGGGACATTCCACATTCCCTTCTCCGGTCTCCGCTTTTCCCTCTCCGGTCTCCGCCTTGAACCTCCGCTCTTCATTTTCGTTTTTGGATTCTCTGCTTTCACCGGAGGCGGCGGTTCGGGAGGCGGCAGAGCGGGGAGCAAAAATCGTGGCCCTCA
>JBGSVX010000661.1:0-5740 GCA_041752795.1 Terrimicrobiaceae bacterium | reverse complement strand
CTCTCGGAACAGGCCATGCGCTGGAAGACAGCAAGGCGTTTAAGAACGTCCTGATCAACCCTTACTAAGGGCCTAAAGCGCCCTTCGAGGGTATGCGGCTAACCGCTTGCCGGATCATTGTTTTTTATTTATTATGGGGATGAGGTTGGCCTCACCGGGGCCGGCGATCCCGACAACCGCCGGATGATGCCAGTCGAGACGGCCCTGGACTCCGCTCAAAAATCCGTGCGGGAACATTTCAGCACCGTCGCCGCCGTCCGTTCAAATCACCCGGCCCTCCGCTATGGAAACCGCAGGGTCTTGATCGCGGACCCCGACCGCTACGCCTTTGCCCGCCGCCACTTTGACGACCGTGTCCTCACCGCATGGAACCGGGGATCAGGGACTGCCACCTACAAACTCAACGTGGCTCCCGAACTCCCGGACGGCACCTACAAAAACCAACTCGGCAATCAAACGATTCAGGTCAAAAACGGAGAAACTGAGTTCTCTCTTCCACCCATGACCTCTGCCGTCTTCACGCCCTGAGTCGAATGTGGTCAGGGAATTGGCAGCAGGTGGGGCGGTCCTGACAAGCAGGACCCTCCATCGGAAGCACATTAAGATAGGCAGGCCTTGCAGAATGGCCGCGGTTGGAGGGCTCCGCTCGTCGCAGCCGCACGATCCATGGGAACACACCAAACGGCATTGCCGCTAAAAGAGAGCTAAAAATGCAGTGGCCGGTCATGGGAAATGGGGACTATTTCAATCCAGTGAGAAGGGATTGGAATTCGGTCTGTTTACCCGAGACGGAAAGAGTCAGGTCCAGGGCCAAATCAGGTTTGCCAGGAGGAGCGATGGAAATTTTGAGAGTTTCAGAGTCACTGCCTGCCAATGCCTGAAGGAGCGAGCGCTGCACGCTTTTCGGCTTTTTGCTCACCTCGGAAACATCAAAACTGAAAACATCAATCTCCGAGTAGCTGCCGCTGGCAGAAGCCTTGAATGTGCGGGGAGGCAGGTCCTTGCTAATCAGGGTCATTCGAACTTCCGGGGCCGCCACCGCATCGGGGCCTTCAAAATCATTGAAGGGAAAGCCTGAGATTTTGGCAGGATTTTTGATGGCAACTTTAAAACCCAGAGTTCCCGAACTCTCCATATCCCAGGTGGGATCGCAACGAAACGTCACGGTAACCGGTACGGTGTGACCTAGCAGAGTGGCCATGAAAGAATTCGAAAGCGAACGGCGGGAACCCTCCACAGAGTCCTTCCATTTGCCGGGAGAATCCGCATGGAGCATGCCCGCGGGCAGCACTGATGCGACGAAGAGAAAGAGAGCCGGAAGGGAGCTCATTTTTCGATAGAACATTCGCGAGAAATCACAGGCAACCTGTGTGTGTCAAGATTTGTTGAATTTCACTCACTCGATCACTTCCAAAACCGGAGAACACATCACCACGCTGGCCGAAGACGCCACATTTTTTTCTAACAACCCGTGAGCTTTAGCGGGTTCCAGAGCGCATTCTTAACGCCGGAAAATAAAGGGCATATCCGACCAGAATCGTGATGGCACCCGCGATGGCTTCCATGGGTTTTTCCACAGCGGTGTAAATCAGAGAAAACCCAGTGACGGCCAGAAAGACCAGCGGAGGAAGCGGATAGGCCGGGCAGCGGAAGGGGCGGGGCAGATCCGGTTGCCGCCATCTCAGCACAAAAATCCCGGCCACCGTGAAAAAGGAACAGGCGACGAGGGCAAATTGGGCGTAAATCAAAACATTTTCGAAAGTGCCCGAGGCAAGAAATCCAAGGGCCAGTACGGTTTGCAGGGCAAGGGCCACGCGGGGAGCTCCCCCGTGACTCGTCCTGCTCAGAAACCCCAAGGCAGGAAAATCCCTTCCAATGGCCTGACTCACCCGCGGACCGGCCCAGGTCATCGCACTCAAAGAAGCAATCAAACCTCCTCCAATCAGCGTTGCCATCAACCGGCCTCCCTCCCCTCCAAACAATGCCGTTGCGGAGATCCTGGCCACCTCAATGTGGCCGTCAAACGCCGTCATGGGAGCACTCCGCAAAAAAAGCGCATTGAGTCCCACGTAAAGGAGTGTCACGAATCCGGTGGCAACAAGAATCGCCAAGGGAACCGTGCGGGTCACATCCTTCACCTCCCCAAGAATGTAAGTGACCGCATTCCACCCGGTGTAGGAATAAAGCACGAACATCAGGGATATGGCAAATGCCGGACTCAAAACCAAATCCCATGAGTCCGCACCAGGCAAAAAACTCGCGCCGGCAAGATTTCCGCGCAAAAATCCCAAAAGCAAAAACCCCAAAAGCAGGGCCGCTTTCAATGCGGTCACAACACTCTGAAAAACCCCACTTGCATGGACCGCGACCCCATGAATAAGTGCCAGTCCGATGATGGAACCATAGGAAAGCGCTGCAGGAGAGACTCCCGGAATGGCGGAGGAAAGGTATTCGCCAAGGGCCATGGAAACGAGGGCAATCGGCGCCGAAAATCCAATCACGATGGAAACAAATCCGCCTGCAAAGCCAACGGACGGGTGATAAATGGCAGCAAGAAAATTGTATTCACCTCCCGAGCGAGGAAGGCAGGTTGCAAGTTCACAATACGTGAGCGCTCCACAAATGGCGACCAACCCTCCAAGGACCCACAGCACACAAATTACAAATGGTGAAGGAAGTCCCCCGACCTGAAATCCGAGACTCGTGAACACTCCGGTGCCCACCATGTTTGCAACAACCAACGCAACGCAGGAAAAAAAGCCAACTTTTCGAAAAGTGAGCGGTTTTGATGGAGGCATAACCGCTCAATCCAAGGCGGAGGCCCGGGCAGCCTGTCGTTTAGGCAGGAGCTTGTCTTTGAGCGGCCGGGAGGCACCGACCTTTTCGCCCTCACGGCGGAGCCACTTGGGCAGGTCATTGCGGCCTGTGGCCGTGAAGTCCTCGCGAAGGAGGTCATCGAGAAGCGGGAGGGGGTTGCCTTTCATTTCGTTGAGATAACGGCGCAGCACTTCGGCAAGGGAGTGCAGGGGAATGGCATGCGTTCGACCCAACGTGGCATGAATCCAGTCGCTGAAAGCCAGGAATTCCTGGAAGGGTGATGCGTCATTGTCCCAAAGCATCACCACCGTGCGCTGGAAATTTCCGCTGTTTCCCATGAGATCCCAAAACCGCGCGAAACGTCGCACGCGCTGAACGGTCTCAAAATCAACCAGCTTGGTCCGAAGAACCTCGTAGGGTGCGTGATCGGAATAGACCATGCCCCACTCAGCGTCATGACGCACAATGGGCGTCCCGCGCAGGCGCTTCAAAATTCCCACCTGAATTTCCTGCGGCCCAATGCGCACGAGCCGGTCAAAACCTTCCCCAAAACTTTCAAGGCTTTCCCCCGGCAATCCAAAAATCAAATCCGCATGCACGTGAACCCCGGACTTCTCCCGCAGGAAGGTCAGGTTTTCTGCCAGCCGCTGATAATTTTGCCGCCGGCTGATCAAAGCCGCCACATCAGGATTGAAGGTCTGAATCCCGACTTCAAACTGAAGGGCCCCAGGAGGAAATTGCACAATCAATTCGCGGAGCGCCTCGGGCAATCGATCCGGCACCATTTCAAAGTGCACAAACAATCCGGGTTCGTAGCGATCAAGAAAGAACTCAAGAATGGAGGCACTGGTTTTGAGATTCAGGTTGAACGTCCGGTCCACAAATTTGAACTGACGCACCCCGCGTTTCAGAAGGTCGTCCAAGGACAAAAGAAACGGCTCCAGAGCAAACTGACGCACCGGCGAGTCGAGGGAGGACAGGCAGAATTCGCAAGTGAACGGGCAACCTCGCGACGCCTCCACATAAAGCACCCGGTGCGCGACATCCTCGTCATTGTATTCCTCATAGGGCAGGACAATTTCCTCAATCGGAGGCAGGCTTGCACGAATCAGCGAGGTCGCAGGGGGAGTGCCATTCAGCCATTGCCGGCAAAATTCGGCAAATGCGAGGTCAGCCTCCCCGGTGATCGTATAATCTGCGAGGCCGACAATGGCTTGCTTCTCGGATTCGTGGCTGACCTCAGGCCCCCCGAGCACCACACAGACCTCCGGCGCAATTCGCTTCAAAAGGGAGACAACTTCCAAAGAAGCCTGCGCGTTCCAAATGTAGACCCCGATCCCGACAATGCGCGGCTTCTTGGCCAAGATCCGCTCCACAATTTCCAGAGGTCGTTGATTGATATCAAATTCCAGAATCTGAGTTTGATCACGGAGCTCTCCCATGTTCGCCAGCAAATATCGCAGGCCGAAAGCGGCATGCGAATACCGGGCATTGAGCGTGGTGAGTAGAATCATGGCAGCAGTAAGGGACTCTCTTCCCACCCGGACCGCAAGTCAGATTCCATGGTTCCGAATTGAATTTGCGTGGAGAGACTCAACCCTATGCAACAAGACCTATCGCTCAAACGCCGATATCCTCGTTCCAGAGGTCAGGCCGGTTCGCGATAAAAGAACGCATCATTTCAATGCACTCCTCGTCCTGAACGACCTCAACCTCCACGCCCTGGGATCTCATCCAATCCTCGGCTCCAAGAAATGTCACATTTTCGCCAACCACAACTTTGGGGATTTTGTAGAGAAGTGCCGTCCCCGTACACATGGGACATGGCGAGAGGGTTGAATACAAAACGCACTCCCGATAGACCGAGGCAGGCTGACGTCCGGCGTCGCGGAATGCGCTCATTTCGCCATGCAGGATCGGGTCCCCACTTTGCACGCGCATGTTGTGACCGCGTCCAATGATTTTTCCACGATACACAATCACCGAACCAATGGGGATTCCACCTTCAGCGAGTCCGGCCTTTGCTTCAGCGATGGCTGCTTCCAAAAATTCATCTTTCGGCATGATGAGGAATTTGCCTGCAAGTTCCAATTCTGGACAGCCAAAAGTGCCTTTCAGTTCCCAGCGTGTTGGTCTTTACCTTGAGGGCCGGAAGCGCGTAGGTTTTCGCCTTTCATGACTGCAACATTCCGCCGGCTGATTTTGGGATTGGCCCTCATTCTGGGGGCTTCGGCGGTTTTATTAATTTCGGATCTCGGGTCCCGGGCGGAAGGCAATGATGGCAAAGTCCTTCGGGTTTCGATCCTGCAGCATGCTTCGCAGGCTGTATTGGATGAAGGCGCCCGAGGCATTATTGAGGGAATGGCTGAGGGCGGATTCGTCAGCGGCAGGAATCTTTCGATTCAGCGTTTTAACCCGGAGGGAGATGCCGGCACCTCAAACACGATTGCGCGTCAGATGGCAAACAGCACAGACGATTTGCTCATCACAATCAGCACGCCATCCCTTCAGGCCGTGGCAAACGCCAATCGCTCAACCAGGAAAAACCATGTCTTTGGCCTCGTGACCGATCCCTCGGCAACGGGCGTGGGCATTTCAAAAACAAATCCTATGGACCACCCCGCATGGATTGCGGGATATGGAACCCTGCAACCGGTGCAAGAAGCAATCGAACTCGCGAGAGAACTTAACCCCCGTCTCAGTCGGCTGGGAACGGTTTACAATGCCTCGGAAGCAAATTCCGAGGCCCAGATTCAAATTGCCCGCAAGGCTTGCAAAGATCTCGGCATCGAATTGATTGAGACAACCGTGGACAATTCTTCGGGGGTGGGAGAAGCCGTCGGCGCTCTCTGCGCACGGGGTGTGGAAGCGGTCTTTGCACCGGGTGATGTCACCGTCCTTGTGGCGGCAGAAACCCTGATCG
>JBGSVX010000660.1:0-2854 GCA_041752795.1 Terrimicrobiaceae bacterium | reverse complement strand
CAGCTTTTTTCGTGGAAGAGTCCACCCTCCGGCATGGCAGCGAGGATTGCTGAAGCACGCGCGGTGCGATCATCACCGGAGGGTTTCGGCTCGTCGGGTGAAATCATGCAAGGATTTTGAGTGCCAAACGAACCAATTCATCCGAGCTGTGCGGCCCCTTGGAATGCGAGGTCGCCAGTTTGATGGCCTTTTGGGCTTCCAACTGACGGTATCCGAGGGAGATCAGTGCCAGCACGGCATCATGCACGGCGAGGTCCGCTGCCGAGGGGGCGTTGGTGGCGCTGACCGCTTCCCATTCGGCGGCAACTCCCAGGCGGTCCTTGAGTTCGAGGACAATTCGTTCAGCAGTTTTTTTGCCGACCCCGGAGATCTTGGAAATGGTCCCGGTGTCACCGGACACAACGGCTGATTTGAAAAGCTCAATCGGCATGCCACTCACCACGGCAAGGGCAATTTTTGGACCCACTCCGGTCACATGATTCACCAAAAGCCGGAAGAGATCGCGCTCGGCGGTGCTCGCAAATCCATACAGCACGTGGGCATCTTCGCGCACGACCAGATGGGTCAGAATTTTGCAGCGCTCGCCGGGTTTTGGCAGTCGTTCGTAGCTGGAAACCGGAATCAGCACACAATACCCTACCCCACCCACATTCATGATGGCATGGGTTGGGTAAGCCTCGGATAATGCGCCTTCCAGAAATTCAATCATCTGTTTTGCATACCATTGCCAGAAGCCGCAATCATCAGAAATCGCTGAAGCGATTCACCCGGAACGGGCTGGTGCTGCGTTTTCCAGCATCTTTTTCCAGGGCCGTGTTCGTGGGATTGATGTTGCGGGGGTCGGGCGTGGACCCAGGACGGGCAGCAGGCATATTAAAGGTGTTGACTGCGACGAGGGCGCTGCGTCCGCCGCCGGAGAGTTTGCGTCGCTGACTGATGAATGCGCCCGGCACAAAATAGTTGGCGAGGTCCCGGCCGAATCCGCGCTGATTGAATCCAATGAACAAATTTTTCCGGATTTCGAAGTGGAGATGGGCGGTGTACATGCCGCGGTTTGTTCCAATCGTGCCGACCTGCTGGCCACGAACCACCTGCTGCCCTTCACGCACCATCACCCGGTCAAGGTGCGCATAGACGGAATCCACGGTTTTGAGTTTGCCTTGGTCGAGGAAGGTGTGACGAACGATCACGAGATTCCCCCAACCCATGCGAACATCACGGGCCATCACAACATAACCGTGCGCCGTCGAATAAACCGGGGCGCCAATATCCGAGTTACCACCCTTGAGACCATTCCAGTCTTCACCCATGTGATAATTGGCGCGAAAGCCCCTCGACATGTAGTAGCCTTCGGCATTGGGTTTGCCAACTGGCTGATCAAATCCGTCCGCAAGCCGGGTACGCGCCGTCTGGGGAGAAGGCGCTGCAACAAGTGCTGCCACGAACAGCAACACAAAAATCCAAAATGCGGTCTTTCGCATCGGGAGGAATGTAACCGCATTCATTCCATGGCGCAACGTTTTCGATCGGAGGAGGGGTGTGACCATGTTGACCTGATTGACCTTCTTGACTGCATTCGGAGAGGAAATTTGGATCCCCGATTTTTTACAAATCCCATTCCATCTGGTTGGGACCGGTGAGGGCCCATGCCTCGATGCCGAGGCGGCGGAGGTCCCTTGCAAATTCCTGGGCAAAACCATGGAGGGTGAGGACTTTGTTGGGAGAGACGGCCTGCACATGATCGAGGAGTTCGCCATAGTCGGCGTGATCCGAAAGAGGAATGGCTGCATCCACTCCCATTCTTCGGAGGGCCCAACTGTCCATCGCCCAACCGGTGACTGAGGCCATCCGCCGGGTGGGGATTTCGCGAATTGCCGAAGTGGCATTGGGAGGACAAATGACGGCGTGTCCTCTCGAGTCCCCGGGATTCCATGGCGCACATGCAGGCATCGGCATGCCACATTCCTGATAAATGGCCACCATTCCCGCAATGGCGGGATGCAGCATGATCGGGAAACCACATCCCTCAACAGCTTTCAAAATTTCCTGGGCTTTGCCCAACGAGTAGCCAAGCAGAACTGGAGTTTGGCCATCCGCGAGCGCCTCAGCACAAAATGATTGAAGCCGGAGGATCGATTCCTCCGCCGGCGGGAAGCGATACTTGGGCAGGCCGTACGTGGTTTCAATAATCAGCGTGTCGGCATGACAGGCCTCGGTGGCCTCTGAGGAGAGGCCTCGGCGGCGTTTGAAATCTCCCGTGTAGAGAAAGGTGCCGTCCTCATTCTCAAAAAAAAGCTGAGCAGAACCAAGGACATGGCCTGCGGGCAGTAGGGTTCCCGTCCAACGGGGAAAGGTCACCCGCTCCCCGAAGCGAGCCGTTTGAAAACGATCGGGCTTCAGTTTGAGACGGGCAGCCGTGAGTCGCGCGGTTGCATGAGAGCAAAAAATTCGTTCGTGACGTCCGGTGTGATCGCTGTGGGCATGAGAAACAAATGCGAATGGCTTGCGTCCTTGGGGGTCAAGCCAGAGACCAGCCTCAGGGACAAAAACCCCTTTGCGATATTCGAGAGTCACCACGGAAGATTTTACACCGCATGGTCCGAGCCTGCATCAAATGGGTCCACGCACATGAGAAAGGACCTCGTTGAAGTAAAACTCTCTGAGCGCGGAGTGAAGTTCCACGGGCAGCGGAGGCAGATCCGAGATGAGGGCATTGCCTGTGGCCTGACCCGGTTTCGAAGCGCCTGGAATCACTGTCGAAACTTCCGGGTGGTCGAGAATCCACCGCAGAGAAAATGCTGCCAGGGACATGCCGTCGGGCACGAATGCGCGCAGGTCGCCAACGAGCTCGATA
>JBGSVX010000659.1:0-2824 GCA_041752795.1 Terrimicrobiaceae bacterium | reverse complement strand
GGCAGCAAGCCCTCCTTGGATAGTGTGCCCCCGCTTTTTAGAAAGCTCCTTCGCCTTTTGGACGATGCGATCAACAGCCTGGATTCCGGAGGTTTATCCGCTGCAAAGAAGACGCTGGCTTCGGCATTCTCTCAACTCTCTGCCAACAGTCCTTCACCGGGGGCGATTCTCACGGGGCACGCCCACATTGATCTCGTTTGGCTTTGGCCGGAAAATGTTGGGGAGTTCAAAGCGGTCCATACCTTTGCCACCGCGAATCGGCTGATGACAAGGTATCCCGAATTCCAATTCGCCTACTCCCAGCCAGCCAGCTACGAAGCGGTTCAGAGATTGTCGCCGCCCATGATGCGCGAAGTTCACAAGCGGATGAAGGAAGGACGTTGGGAAGCCCAAGGTGCAACCTACGTCGAAAGCGATACGATTCTTGCCTGTGGAGAGGCTCTGGCACGCAGTTTCCAGATTGGGCAGGAATGCTTTCGTGATCTGACCGGTCACCCTTCAAAGATTTTGTGGCTGCCGGATGTGTTCGGTTACAGTGGCTGCCTTCCCCAACTGATGAAGGAGACCGGGGTTGATTATTTTTTCACCACCAAATTGACATGGAATGCAATCACCCCATTCCCCCACTCCAGCTTTGTTTGGAAAGGTGCGGATGGAAGCGAGGTCCTTTCTCATCTGTGTCAGGACAATGGTTACAATCAGCAGGTTCTGATTCGTGAACTCCGACAGGGAACCAACGCCCACCGTCAGTGCGATGTGCATTCAGAGTATCTGGCGCCAACCGGCTTTGGGGATGGCGGCGGCGGGGTGACTGAAGAAATGTGCGAGCGGGCCAGGCGGGTTGCAAAACTGCAGGGCGTTCCGCCGACCCGCTGGGGACGATTGGATGATTTTTTTGAGCGATTGGAAAAACGGCGAAATTCGCTGCCATCATATCCGGGGGAATTGTATTTTGAATACCATCGCGGCACATACACCACGCATGGCGACATCAAAGAGGCTCTTCGCGATGCCGAGAGGGCGTTGCAGGTTCATGAAGCGGTTAGCTGCGTAACCGGACGTCCGGGCCCGGGTTCCCAAATTTGGAAGCGTGTGGTGTTTGCGCAGTTTCATGACTACATCCCTGGAAGCTCGATCCATGAAGTCTATCGCGAGGCAAAAGCGGAACTCTCAAAAATCCGAGACCTCTCTCTCGGAGCGGCAAAAAAGGAACTTGGCAAATCCGGTCCCGCCTCGGTGTTCAATCCCCTGCCCCACCCCCGGCTCCACCAAATTGGAAAGACTACAGTCAAGGTCCCACCTCTCACAGGCGGTCCGGTTAAGGATTTTCTAGCTATTTCATGCGCTCCCGTTTCCGCGTCCTCTTCGATTCTTTCTAATGACCGGGTGACCGCCCGCTTCGACAAGTATGGACGGGTTAGCTCCCTTACCGTGGATGGGAAAACCATTCCCCTGTCAGCTCCAGCCAATCAGTTGGTCATTTATCCCGAGCACCCTCACCTATTCGATGCATGGGATATTGACAGGCAGGCCTTGTCGCTCGGCACACCGGACAACCAGATCGCCGAAGCTCGTGTCGAAAACCAGGAAGTCATTTTTTCGCGTCCGCTCGGAACCTCCAGTCATATCAAAATCCGGTATTCTTTGGACCCCATAAGCCCGGTTCTCAAAATTGCATGGGACTTGGATTGGAAAGAAGAATACGCCCTTCTCAAAGCGCTTTTCCCGACCAATTTCCTTGGACGGGATGCCCGCTATGGAGCGCCGTTTGGGAGTGTTCGCCGGTCCCAGGTTGGCGGACCACTGGCCGCTGAAGCCATGTGGGAAGTGCCTGCGAGCCGATGGGCTATTGTTTCCGATGATTCGGAATCCGAAGGCTTTTTCTGTGTCACCAAGGCTAAATTCGGATTTTCCTGCCGGGACGGGTGCCTTGGTCTTTCCTTGGTTCGCAGTGCAAAAATTTCGAATGAAGACCGGGGCAACAATCCTGGAAGCCACCCGAAATCCATCCGTCGTACCTTGTCACCAAACGTGGTCAGCGATATAGGAAGTCATCACATCGAAGCGGCCATCGGGCACTTCAACCCGCAGGCCCCCCGCGAGGAACATCCGTCCGCCCAGGCAGAAATCTTATACGCTCCCTTTGTCAGTTACTCCGGCCCGTCCGTAACAAGCGGATTTCTCGGCCTGGATGGGGGGGAATCTCTCCAACCCTATTGGGCCGTTCCAGTCTCCAAAAACTCGTGGATTCTGCGGCTTCATGAAACGTTGGGCCGCTCGGGAAAGGCCGCCCTGAGACTTGAATCTGGTTGGTCTGCCAGAAAAGTGGATCTTTCCGGGAATCCCTCCGGCCCACGGAGGAACATCAAAGCCATCGACTTCTCACCCTATAAGGTGATCAGCATCGAAATTTCCAAAACCTCCCCCGGAACCTGATATTCAGTTTGTTGTCGAAATCAACAAAAGGTCACCCCCCTCCAAATCGGAGAGCCCCACTCCGTATATATTCAAAAGAAACAAGAGTTCAGCGTCAGTGACCGTACGCCTACCTGCTTCAAGGTGGCCAAGGCTAGTCTCATCCAAATCCCATTTTTGGGAGAGCTGGGCGGTAATAGCAACTTTTGCGAGTGTCATGCCCTTGTTTTGCCTTATCTTTTTGAGAGCTGGACCAAAAACATTCCGTTTCCCTTTTGGCAAGACAATGGTTTTTCGCGGCGGCACACCAGAAAACCTACGCTTTCACTTTTATCTTGTTGCCTCGCCTAGCCCAAGTTTCTTAAAGAATTGAGAAAAAACGGGTATTTCAGGCATTTGCACGTCGTAA
>JBGSVX010000658.1:0-9901 GCA_041752795.1 Terrimicrobiaceae bacterium | reverse complement strand
CTCAAGGATCTCTACAACGGCCACTCCGACCACCGTGCGGCAATCGACGAGGGTTGCAGGCAAAGAATGCTTTTCGGCCAGTTGTTGAAGCCGTTTGAGCAGGACATTTGCATCAGGAACAATATCCGGGGTGGGGGCGGTAATAATGTCCATCGAGGCTCCCACCGGCACATACGCCTCCACTGGTTCCACAACGTGAAGCAAAAGAATTTTTGCGTTCAGGTCAGATGCCAATTCCCTGGCTGCCTGCAGAACAGCTTCGGTGCTGTTACTGAAATCAATGGAAACAAGGAGGGTTTTCATAATGGTCAGGCGAACCGTGCGGTGAGAGCCGCAACATGGTCCGCAATGGATGCCAAGCCTCTTTGATACTTGTTTTCCGGAACATTGGAAAGGGCGGATTTTGCTTCAAGAATCAGCTTCTGGGCGGTTTGCGCGGCAGCAGGAATCACCCCGGACCGGTCGAGGATTTCATTCAGAGCCTCAGAATCCACGGTTTCCTCTTTCAAGAGCAGGTCGCTCAGATTTTCCCATTTTCCACTCTGCAACAACAGCAACACGGGAAGAGTGAACTTGCCTTTACGAAGGTCAGTTCCCAGCGTTTTGCCGGTTTCCTCCTCACTGCCTGCGATGTCCAACAAATCGTCGTAGATCTGATAAGCGGTCCCAATTTTCCCCCCAAAAATTTTGAGCGAGCCAATGACCTGGGGACTGGCTTCGCTGATAAAAGCGCCCAGCTCGCAGGCTGCCGAAAAGAGGGCAGCTGTTTTCATTTCAATGATTTTGAAATAATCGGAGATGCTGAGTTTGAGGTCAAAGCGGCGCTGAGTTTGAATGATTTCTCCGGAGCAGACCTCGGCGGCGGCATCTGCGATGCGCCGGCAGATATCGCTGTTGCTGAACCCGGTGGACAGGCGGAGGGCATGGGCGAACAGGCAATCCCCAAGAAGCACACTGATGCTGTTTCCCCACTTGGCGTTGGCGGTGGGTTGTTCCCGGCGGAGTTCCGCGCCGTCCATGATGTCATCATGAACCAAAGTCGCTACATGAATGAGTTCGAGAATGACGGCGAGGTCCACGTGAGAGGAACCGATCTTCCCGGTGGCACCTGCGGCAAGCAGGGCAAGGGCGGGGCGCAGGCGTTTGCCGCCTTTGTCACAGACGTAGGAGACATAACCTTCCACGGCCGGGTCGAATGTGCGGGCTTGTGCGCGAATTCGTTCTTCGACTGTATAGAGGTGCGGATTGACAAGTTCCAAGGCCGCGGCGAAGGCACCCGTGGTGGGGACTTCAGCAGAAGAGAGTCGGGAAAATGATGGTTTTTCGGGACTCATAGGCGGGGAGCGAGACGCCGAAGGATTTCGCGAACAACAAAAAATGGGACGAGCAGTGCCGCAAAAACCGCCACAGCGAGCAGGGGGCCAGGAATCACGCGGGCGCGTTCATGAATCACGGCCTCCAATCCGGCACGAACGACTTCGGCAGGGCTTACCACCACAAGCGGCATGGACTCATAATGCGGAGCGGCACCTTCAACGCGCTCAGCCACGGCAAAAAACTCTGTGGGAACCGGACCGGGGCACAGGGCTGTGACCGTGATGCCTTTGGGTCGGAGTTCCATGGCAATCGCTTCTGAGAAGCTGGTCACGTAGGCTTTGGTTGCCGAGTAAACCGCCATGTTGGGAATCGGAAAGAAGCTGGCCACGGAGCTGACATTCAGGATCGCCGCGCGGCCACCTTGCAGCATGGATGGCACCAACAGATGCGTGAGGTGGGTGAGGGCGCCGATATTGACGTTGAGCATGGCTTTCACTTTGCTCCACTCACTGGAATCAAACTCCCCATGGTCGCCAAGGCCGGCATTGTTGATCAGAAAATCCACCGAAGGAGCATTCTCGGAGAGCCATCCGGCGAGGCCAAGGCGGGCGTCCTCATTGCCGAGATCTGCAGCGTAAACAAGCACCCGGAGGTTGTGATGGATCGCAACAAGATCATCCCGCAGGCGTTCCAAGCGGTCATTGCGTCGAGCCACCAGAATGAGAACCCCGACGTGGGGTGCCAATTGGCGGGCAAATTCTTCTCCAAGTCCGGAGCTTGCTCCAGTGATTAGTGTCGTGCAGCCTTCAAAAAACTTCATATAAACAAACTTCCATGATCATTCGTAACCTATCCAGCCAAAAACCATTTACGACCAAAGATGGTTCTCAGATTCGCAGTTTGCTCGATCTTTCGTGCGCCCCGGTGAAAAATCAGAGTTTGGCAGAAGCCGTCCTGCCTGCGGGCGGGGCGACCATGAGACATTACCACCGGGAGAGCGAGGAGTTTTACTTTGTGACCCGTGGGAATGGATTGATGGAAATTGATGGGGAAACGCAGGAGGTTGGACCAGGTGACGCCATTTTGATCCCTGCGGGGGCATGGCATGGAATCTCCTCGCCAGATGGCATGGCATTCCTTTGTTGCTGCTCTCCTCCCTATTCCCATGAAGATACTTTCTTTGACTGACTGCGAAAGTTGGCTGCCAAGGAAGCAGCTCACTAAAGATTGTCCGGAGAGTTGAGGAGTTCGGACACGCGTTTGAGGAGGCGGCCTGCGGCTCCGCCATCGAGAACCCGATGGTCAAAGCTGAGGGTGAACCATGCTTCTGTGATCGGCACGAACTCCTTTTTGGAGGGATCCCAGTGCGGCGCGATCCGTCCGGCCCCAATGCCAAGAAGCACGGTTTGCTCCGGAAGAGGGATGGGCGTCGCCAGCGTGAGTCCGAAGACCCCGTAATTCGTGACCGTGGCAATGGAGCCACCGGTTTCTGCGGCCGGTAGCCGCCGCTGACGCGCAAGGTCCACCAAGCGGTCGTACCGCTCAATCAACTCGGAGAGGCGGAATTGATCGGAGTTTCGAATCACCGGAACAAGAACGCCCTCCTCGGCTTCCACGGCAAATCCAATATCAATCGAGCGGGGATGAATGATTTTGTCACCAATCAGGCGCCCGGCAGGAGCGGGATGTTCGGCAAGAGCCATCGCAAGGGCCCGCAAGGCATAAAGGGCCAAGCCAGCTTTGTGCGGGGCATTTTTCCTGCGGTGCGCGAGGGTTGTGTCCAGACGCACTGGAAGAACCACGGTGGCCAGAGGACGGGTCCAGCTTCTGCGCATGGCGTCCGCAACCGCAACCCGCATGGAGGAGGCCGGGGAACTTTCGTTGCGCTCAAGGTCCTCCAAAAAGCGTTCCAAATCATCAATAGTCACTCGACCGGAAGCACCACTTCCCGCCACTCCCGCCAAATCGGCGGCATGAAGTCCAAGCTCCGCCATGCGGGCTTTCATCCGGGGAGAGAGGAAACTCACCCCTCCGGCATGGGCTGGCACAGGCAGGCCGGTGACAGTGGCTTTCACCACGGCAGAATGGACGGCTTTTTTTTCTTTTTTTCGAGAGGGTGGTTTGGCGTCATTGGATTCCCCTCCCGGTTCCGAACGAAGTCCCAAACGCACGGCCTCGGAGTCATCCACCTCAATATACCCGAGAACGGCCCCAACCGCATAACTGTCTCCCTCGCTGGCGAGAAATTCTGCCAGGGTGCCAGTGCAGGGAGATGTGACCTCCATCACGGCTTTATTAGTTTCCACCTCGATCAAATCAGCATCGGCCTCGATGGTTTCACCAAGGTTTTTAAGAAATCGAACGATCGTGGCCTCCGCGATGGATTCGCCGAGTTGGGGCATCATGATTGGGACTTTTGCCATGGGATTTTTTTTAAAGATTACATTCGGAGAAGTTCCCGCACGGCAGATTCCACAGTTGCAGCTGTGGGGCGGTGAGAAGACCAGAGATCGGGGTGATAGGGGACGGGAGTGTCCTTGGCGTTCAGGCGTTGAGGCGGGGCATCGAGGAGTCCGAACCCTTCGGCTGTGACTCGAGCCACCACTTCGGCTGTGACTCCACCCCATGGCCATGCTTCACTCACGCAAAGCAATCGGCCCGTGCGTGCCACAGACCCCAACACCGTGTCTGTGTCGATGGGTTTCACGGTTCGGAGGTCAACGACTTCAATCTGATATCCATCTGCGGCAAGAGTCTCTGCGGCCGCGAGGGACTCATGGAGCATGGCACTGTGCGTGACAATGGTTGCATCGCGGCCCATCCGCGCAAGGCGGGCCCGACCTGCGGGCAATGCCTCGGTGGGCAAAACATCGGCCTTCAGGTGATTGTAAAGCAACTTGTGTTCGCAAAAAATCACGGGGTCATCAATGGCCACGGCTTCGATGAGCATGCTGTACGCGTCCTCCACCGTTGCGGGGGTCATCACAACCAGACCTGGGTAGTGGGCATAGAGGGCTTCCATGCTCTGGCTGTGGAAGGGACCGCCGCCCGCAGTTCCGCCGGAGGGCAGACGAACCACAATCGGGCAAGGCACTCCCGTGCGGTAATACAAGGTTCCCGCGTGATTCACGATTTGGTTCAGCCCGCAGGTGGAAAAGTCGGCAAACTGCATTTCCACGATGGGGCGCATCCCTTCAATGGCAGCTCCAATGGCCATGCCCACCAGTGCATCCTCGCTCAAGGGACTGTCCAGCACACGTCCGGGAAATTCTTTGGCAAGGTGTTTGGTTGCTTTGAAGGCTCCTCCAAATTTGCCAACGTCCTGACCGTAAATAAATACTCGTGGATCATCAGCCAGGGCCTTGGCTTGGGCCAAACGAATGGCCTCCAAATAGGTGATTCCTCCGCTCATGTTGTAAAATTGTCGATCAAACGATGTTCGGAGACGGCGCTCCAGTCCTCATCGGATGGGTCCGGACTCGGTTCCTTACGGACCTTGGCAGTTGTATCATCAATGTCTTTGTGCGCAGCCTTTTTCCATGCGGCAATTTCTTCCGCAGTGGACCACTGGTTTTCGAGGATTTTGGTTTCCGCCAGAACCAGGCAATCCCTGCCGATTGGCGAAGATTTGATGTCGGCGTCCACATACGAGGCATCGTCGTGTTCGCCATGACCCACCAATCGCAGGAGGTTTGCGACAATGAGCTGTGGACCACCTCCCTCGCGGGCGGCCTGGATTGCACCACCAACAACCTGAAGGCAGTTTTCCAAGTCCACTCCGTCTGCGCGGTGACCGCGGATTCCGTAACCTGCGGCTTTATCCAAGAGATCGGCGCATGCAAATTGGCGGGAATTTGGGGTGGAATACGAATACTGATTGTTCGCAATCACGACGACCAAGGGCAGCTTTTCGACGGCGGCCGCATTGAGTCCCTCGTGAAAGGCTCCGGTGGAAGTGCCTCCCTCCCCAATGCATGTTGCCCCGACCACACCACTTTCTCCTCGCATGCGGCGTGCAAGCAGTGCTCCGGATACGGCCGGAATCATGGCACCAAGGTGGCTGATCATTGCGTAATAGCCCTCGCGGGGACGCCCACGGTGAATGTTGCCATCCCTTCCGCGCATGGAGCCCAATTGAGACCCGAGATACGTTCGCAAGGTGTCCAGAACCGTGTCGCCAAATGCCATGCGGCCGGCTTGGTCACGAATCAATGGAGCAAAGATGTCCCCTTTTCGGAGATGAATACCGACCGAGACGCTGAGCGCCTCCTGTCCCCTGCCAAGGAAGACCCCGCCACGAATGAGGCCGGATCGGTAGAGGCTTGCGAGTTTTTCCTCAAGCAGACGGGCAAGCAGCATAACGCGGAAGGCTTTAACAAATTCTTCCTGATGGGTGGGCTCTTGCCCGCTGACGACTGGCATTCCGAGGAGGTTAGACAATGAAGTCCCCGGCTGCAACGCTTTCCCTCACAAATTTTTGACTATTTCCAAGGGGATCATTTTCTCCGATGTTCGGGGAATTTTGTGGAAAAGTGGGAGTGATCCAGAAATCCGTCCACGGACAGGACGTCCTCTTCAATCCGAATGGTCACGGCTCCGGTTTGATCCTGACGAAAGAGCCGGACACCCAACCGGTGCAAATTGCTGAGGGTTTCCTCGGGGAGGCTCTCGGAGGAGGGGAAATCATGGGACGTCGAAATCACCGCCATGGGTGCGGTTTCCTCCCAAAACTCCGCAGGTGCGGCGACTCCGCCGCGGTTTGCTCCCTGCACAATCACATCGCATAGCAGCGATGCCTTGGAATGGGTGAGCAACCAATGCCATGTGGAAGGGCCGGCATCGGAAAGAAAAAGAATTTTCCAACCCTCCACCGTCAACAAAATAACAAGGGCCTTGTCATCAGCGACAGAGGCAACATGGTCGCCTGGAGGAAAAAGACACACGGCAGTGGAATGTGGGATCAGAGGCAAGGTATCCCCGGCTTTGATCCAAAGCGGTTTTGATTGGCCTTCGGATAGTAGCACTTGGAAGGCCCGGCGGGTTGGCGACTTGTCGGTCAATGTCGATTGGGCCACAAATTGCGGCCGCAGCGCAGCCAGAATGCCCGCTGCCGCGCCGATGTGCCCGGCGTCTCCATGGCTTAACACAAGCGTTTCCAGACGGGAAACTCCCCGTTCTCTCAAAAATGGAATCAGAGTCCTCTCCCGTTCGCGCTCAGGGCCGGCGTCAAGAAGACTGACCCTGCCACCTGCGCGTAATGCCGTTGCGGCTCCCGCACCAAAATCAAAGACCGTGATTTCAGCCTGCGGGGGATTGGCCTCGGGAAAGGGCGCATAAAACCATGCGCCCGGAAGCGATGCCAGGAATTGCACGGTGGAAAGCAATGCCCCTGCACAAAGCCAGTTGGCATTGTTAAAGAGAATTGCCAGTCCCGAGGAGAACAAGCCAGCCACCATGGACATCATGGCAAGACCCATCACACAAAAAGAGATGGGAACGCAGAGGCTATTCGCAGGGATGGACGACAAGGAAATGAGGTGGAAATACCAAAACGTCAGGCCCAAAGAACCAATCCATGCGGCAAGAACCACCGCTCCGGAAGGTGCCAGAACCCGCGCCATCCATGAGCGAAGTTTTTCATCGGATGTGTAAATCCGAACGGGAATCAACGGGTCCACATCCGCCGGCTTCTGCAGGAGAGCCGTGAGCGGGGGACAGAGCAGCATCAAGGCAAACACCACAAGAAAGGACATTTGAAATCCGGGATTAAAAAGTTCGCGGGTGTCGCCCAGCAGGATGAAAAATGCGGCCGCCAAGAGACTGTTAATCATCAGCGGAGGGCGATTCATGACCATGCCCGCCAGCACAAAGGCTCCCATGGTTGCAGCCCGCACGCTGGCTGGTTTCCATCCCGTGATCAGAGCATAAAAAAACAGACAGCCAATAATCAGGACGGCCCGCGGTTTGTTGGGAATGCCAACGGCAGAAAGCAACAGCCACAACAACATGCCGAGCATGCCAACATGCAGCCCGCTCACCGAAAACAAATGCATGGTGCCGGTTCCGCGAAACACTTCCATCAGGTCCTCATCAAATGGCGAGGTGTCTCCAAGGGTCATGGCCACAATCAATCGGGCCTGATCGGACTCCGGCTCCAAACCTGCTGTGATCGTGGACCGCATCCAATCGGCAGCACTCAGGGCAACGGATTTGAGATCCCGGCCAGTGGTCTTCTGAATGAGTTGACCATCCTGCGGGGAATCCAAACGGATCTTGGAATGAAATCCTCTGCGGTTCATCCATGCCGCCAGATCAAAGGTTCCGGGATTCCGCGGAGGAGGAATGGTCGCCATCGATCCCAGGACCCGCACCAAATCTCCATAGGTTGGAGGGGTGCCTGTCCACTCGATCTGCACCGGAAAAGAAACCGGTCCGTCCCATGTCTCCAGCTTCAGGTGACGGATGGTCCCGGCAAACGCGCTGCGATCTTCTCCATAAGGACGGGGAGGCTCATCAACGCGCACTGTGGCCTCCACCACGGTGGGACCCGGCCAGGCCGATGCGATTCGAGCCGAAGCAGACTCGCGGGTGCTCCAAATCTGCAGGGCGGCGAACGTGCAAACCACTCCACCAAGAAGAAGGGTTCTTGCCATTAAAGGAAAACGCGGAGCCAATCTCAGAGCTGCTCCCAACATTAGGAGGGCCATCCATCCCGCAAGCCAACCCGGAGCCAAAACGTATTCTCCCAAGAGCGTTCCCGCCACTCCCACTATTACCAGGGGGAGAAAGGGCAGTCTCTGGTGCAAAAATTGCCCGAAATGGGCTTCCCATGTGGTCATGGCTGACCGCAAAATTTCAGAAAAACCATGGTCCAGCGGATTTCCTGCAACTCACGAAAATAGAATTTCAGCCCGCCATCCAAACCAATCAGGTCCTCTGCGACCGCGCAGCTTGCTCTCCGGGAATGGATTTGATGCAGACCGGGATTTTTCCTTCGGCTATACATGGAGCCCCACGCCTCCAACACTTCTGCCCCTCCACAAAAACCAACCAAAAGCCTCTCAAGTTCCTCGCGCTCCTTGTGCTCATAAAAAATGTTGTCAGAGGATTCCCAATCCAAATAATCAAATCGGTTGAGAGGCTGCATCCCTCTCGCAGGAAAATGCCCGCATGTTCCGCGCAATATTCCAACCCTCACCCTTGCATCAAATCCTGCCTCCCAATTCCGCATCGACCATGTGTTGATCGAGACTAGGACCCGTGGCGAAAATCCGCAGTCCATGGTGATCCAAACATGATCCACCCGGTGTTCGTAGCGGCTCTCTTCAATGCGGGCATCCAAATTTCCGCCGCACAGTTTGACAAGTGAGGGGGATCCATGGTCGGGAATCATGACAAGTCACGTCCCAACTTCCCTCAGGAGGCCGTTGGAAAGCTGCGTCAGTTTAATTGAAGGAGAACGGGCTGTAGAGCGATTCTTCGTAACCCGAATCGTAAAAGTCATCAACAATCGGGGCATTGTAAGCGAAGGGTTGCTGGTCCTGATACAGTGGGGTGTTGTAGTAGGCTGCGTTTTGTTGTTTGGCAACCCGGGAACTTTGTGCCGGCGTGGTGCGGCCATAAAAACCCTGAGTTTCCTGCAAATAATTGATCAACTGAGCCGGTGCACCTGCTTGTTGGAGGGCCTGAAGTTGCACGGGGCCAAAATTGTAAACCTTTTGGGTGCTTTCCAAATAACCGACAATCGTGCTTGCCGGAACTCCCTTTTTGACAAGTTCGAGAATGTCCTGGAACTCCAAGGGGTGGGCGTTCTGCATTTTGGCGGCAGTTGAAGGGGCCACGCCCTTGGCCGAGAGCGACTCCAAAATCGCTGGAGCGACCTTCTGCGATGCGCAACCGGCGAGGAGAAGAGTGGAAACTGAAAGGGCGGCCAACGCGTTTCGGAGGTTCATAATTGCATCGTATAACGTGCCCTCCCACCGGATGCAATCTCATATTCCTCGGAACCACTCACGAAAATCTTCCGTCCCGCAATTTCCGAGTTGTCAACTGGTGCAAGAGTGTGGATGTTACCCACGTCCGATTTGACCCTCCCCTGATCGGCCATCACGCTCTTTCAACGATCCACAATACGAACTGCGAACGCATGACCAAATCCGAAGTAGAAAAACAGACAGCCGATTCCGCAAAGGCTCCGGTGAACGCCAAGCTCAAACCTGATGACAAGATTGACTTGTTGCGTCAGATGCTCCGCATTCGACGTTTCGAGCAAACCGCTCTCAAGTTTTATCAGGCTGGAAAAATTGGAGGATTCCTCCATCTCTACATCGGTCAGGAAGCAATTGCCACCGGGACGGTGTCTCTGATGGGTGATGATGACCACGTGATCACTGCATACCGTGACCATGGTCATGCCCTTGCAGCCGGCATGAGCATGAATGAATGCATGGCTGAACTCTATGGCAAGGCGACCGGCTGCTCAAAAGGTAAGGGCGGCTCGATGCACTTTTTTGCTCCTGACAAAAATTATTGGGGTGGCCATGGAATCGTTGGAGGTCAGACGCCTCTCGGGCTCGGGCTCGCC
>JBGSVX010000657.1:0-1723 GCA_041752795.1 Terrimicrobiaceae bacterium | reverse complement strand
TTTGTGCGTGTGCATGTTTCTCTGCATTGGGCTGTCTGTGCCGGACACATTTGCGCAGGAGGCGAATATGGCGGATGTGCTGAAAGTGGACCTCCAGTCTTCAATCCGGATGGCCCTTCAAAAAAACTTTCGCATCCAGGGAGAAGCTCTGGGCCCACAAATTGCCAAGGCGCGTCAGCGCAGTGCCTCAGGAAAATTTGATCCGATTCTCGAATTGTCCTACACTCGCGACGAAAACAATCAGGAACTCCGAACCCTGAATTCGAATTTGGAGGATGTTACCGTGGAGCCCGGCGATCCGACCCCGGACTTGTTTGCGCGCAATCAGGGAAACCTCGTTGACTCGTCGTTGGCCGGGCTGACTCCATGGGGGCTCACCTACGATATTGGCTCCTCGGTCACATGGAATAACAACAACCAGAGATTCCCGGACTTCACACGCTACGAATCATTTTTTGGCATTGGGATCGTTCAACCTTTGCTGAAAAATTTTGGAACAGATGTGAACCTTGCCAGCATTCGTATTGCGAGAGCTGACCGCGCGATTTCGGGCTGGCAGCTTCGGCAGGAGGCCATTGACGTCGTCACCGAATGCATCAGAACCTACAGCGAACTCTGTTTTGCCATTGAAAATCTGGCAGTGGAAGTCAGGTCACGGAGTTTGGCCGCGCAGTTGGTCCAGGACAATTCCAAGCGTGCGGAAATTGGAGTGATGGCGCCTTTGGACATCCTGCAAGCCAAGGCGGATCTTGCCGCGCGGGAAGAGCGGGTGCTGGTCGCAGAGCGCACGGTGGCCGATAATGAAAATTTTCTCAAACAACTCATCACGGATGAAATCCTTGGCATCCTATCCCTGAGGGTCATTCCCGCCGCACCCCGGCTCCCGGAATCGCCGAAAATCAACCGGGAAAAAGACTTCGCTCGCGCCTTCGAACTGCGCCCGGACTACCGTCAGGCTTTGCTCGACATCCAAAAACGCGAAATCAATGTCGTCTTCACCCGGAATCAGGCCATGCCACGCTTGGACCTGCTGGCGAGCTTCGGCCTGAATGGCATTGACAAGGATCTTGCCCAAAGTCTCAGTCGAGTGACCGGACAGGAAAACATGAATTTGGCATGGAATGCGGGAGCGATCTTCAGCGTGCCGATCCCCAATCGCGAAAGCACAGGAAACCTGGAAGCCACGAAATTGGAAACCGCCCAGGCTCTGATCGGGCTCAAGCGTTTGGAGCAGGCGATTCTTGTCGAGGCGGACAATGCGGCCGGTCAGATTGAGACCACAACAAAGCGAATTGAAGCCAGTCGCCTCGCGCGGGAATTTGCGGCGGCCACTCTGGATGCGGCCCAAACCCGACTTGCCAGCGGAACGACTACCACATTTGAAGTGCTTCAATTTCAGAGAGACCTCGCCACGGCAGAGGTCAATGAACTCCGTGCCCGCGCAGATTATATTATTGCCCTTGCCGAATACGCCCGCCGCACGGGATCAACTTTGGAGCGAAACCAAGTGGTTTTTGATGAAGAGCGATGAAGGCCTTCTGGCAGACATTTCAAGCAGAAGCCAGCCGGGCCATGGTGGACCGCGAAAAAGAAGTGGAACTTGCAATGGCCTGTTTTGTGGCCGGTGGAAATTTGCTGATTGAGGACACGCCTGGAGTCGGCAAGACCACTTTGGTTAAAACCCTGGCACGGCTTCTTGGACTTGATTTCAAGAGGGTTCAAT
>JBGSVX010000656.1:0-3630 GCA_041752795.1 Terrimicrobiaceae bacterium | reverse complement strand
GTTGCATGGGCATGTTCAATGCCATTCTTCCTGATGAATTGCTGCACCCGACCGGCGTTTATAAAGAGCGCCTGAGTCAGTCGGGTCTCTATGCGAAGATGTTGACCGTTCGCGATGAGGAGGCCCGCGAGGCTTACAGTTGGCTGCTTGAGCGGGGAATGACCTTCCGGTTCGGTCCGAGTGAGGAGAACGATCTCACCGAGAACCAAGTGCTCCAGCAATTGAAGATGTATATCGCGGCGGTTCGCATTGCGGACGAATTCGGATGCGCGACCATTGGCATTCAATACCAGCAGGGTCTCAAGGACCTTGCTCCCGCCTCGGACCTCGTGGAAGGCCTCCTCAACAATGTGGATCGGCCGCCGGTTCACCATGAAACAACCGGAGAAGAATTATTTGCAGGTGAGGCGCTGCCACACTTCAACGAAGTGGACGAGTGCGCCGGGCTCGATGGCCTGATCACTTATCGTTTGTGGAAAGAACTCGGTCTGCCACCGGAAAACACGCTGCACGATCTGCGCTGGGGACGTCACTACTCGGGGCCGTCGGCCAGTGCCAAAAATGGCAAGCTCGACGACTACGTCTGGGTTTTCCTCATCTCCGGCGCTGCACCTCCCGCTCACTTTATTGACGGCTTTCGTGGCACAACCAGCGAGCGTCAGCCCTCCATGTATTTCCGCCTCGGCGGCGGAACGGTCAAAGGAATCAGCCGGCCGGGTTGGATTGTCTGGAGCCGGGTGTTCGTTGCCGATGGCCGCTTGAAGTTTGACACGGGTCTTGGTGAAGTCGTCGAACTTCCCCAGGAAGAAACCGAAGATCGCTGGAAGCTCACCACGTCGCAATGGCCGATCATGCACGTCGTGCTTAAAGGAATCAGCCGGGACCAAATGATGGCGCGTCACAAGGCCAACCACATTCAGGTGGCTTATGGAAATGACAAAGCCTCAGCGAAAAAAGCCCTTTATGCCAAGGCGGCTGCCATGCGCGAATTGGGCATGGACGTTTCTATTTGTGGCAAAGTCTGATTTTTTAATGACACCGCCCCGCTCAGCATCCATCGAACGCAAAACCGCCGAGACCGAAATCCGTCTGGATTTTGCAGTCGATGGCACCGGGACATCACGGATCGCCACAGGCATTGGTTTTTTTGACCACATGCTCACGCTGTTTTCGCGTCATGGTCTCTTTGACATGGACCTCAATGCCAAGGGGGACTTGGAGGTCGATTTTCACCACACGGTGGAAGACACGGGGATCGTGCTGGGTCAGGCGATTGCCAAAGCTCTCGGCAACAAAGCCGGCATTCGCCGATATGGATGCGCACATGTTCCCATGGACGAGGCGCTTGTTCGTGTGGTGGTCGATCTGAGTGGGCGTCCCTACTTTGCCTATGATGTGCCGCCTTCGGTCGAACCCGTGGGCGGAAATTTTTCGTTTCAGTTGGTCGAAGAATTTTTGAGAGCCTTCTCCACCAATGCCGCCATGAATTTGCATGTGTCCATCCTTGCTGGACGTGACGCCCATCACATGGCCGAGGGAGTGTTTAAAGCTCTGGCAAGAGCATTGGATGAGGCCACATCCCTTGATCCACGAGTCACAGGAATTCCCAGCACGAAGGGATCGCTTTGACCTGATGCTGTTCGGGAATTGGCAGCAAATTGGGCGGTCCTGACAGCCGACCGAAGGGAGACAGGCTTGCCGCAGGCAAGAGCGCAGCGTCCAACCAGGATCCTCCAAAGGAACCCTGTTTTCCATACCTGCCCGCATCGCTGCGCGAAGCGTTGCGGGCGGGGATTGCCCATTGCTCCTTGACCTGACTCCAAAAGAAAAACGGCGACCCCTCTTTCAAGGGATCGCCGTTTTGAATTTTGTGATCTATCTGACGGAGCGGAATTACTTCTTGGCTTCGCCGGGACGGTATTCCTCTTCGGCAAACTGGAAGGCCTGTGCAAGGCCGACCATATCTTCGCCGGGGCGAAGGGAGTCCATGGCTTCGGCTTCCTTGCGGAGAGCTTCTTCGCCGTAGTTCGCGGCCTTGATGGAGAGACCGATGCGACGCTCGGCTTTGTCCACCTTGATGACGCGGGCTTCCACTTCCTGACCGACCTTGAGAACGTCTTTGACTTTTTCGACACGGTCTTCGCTGATTTGCGAAATGTGCACGAGGCCGTCAATATCGTCCTTGAGTTGGATGAATGCACCGAAGTTGGTGAGTTTGCTGACCGTGCCCTGGACGAGATCGCCGATCTTGAAGCGGCCGTCGATTTCTTTCCATGGATCGGTTTCGAGTTGTTTGACACCAAGGCTGATGCGTTGATTCGCCTTGTCGATGTCGATGACCACTGCCTCGATTTCGTCTCCTTTTTTGAGGATTTCGCTCGGGTGGTTGATTTTGCGTGTCCATGAGAGGTCGGACACGTGAACCATGCCGTCAATTCCCTCTTCGAGTTCCACAAATGCACCGTAGGCGGTCATATTGCGGACCTTGCCCTTGACCTGTTTGCCAATCATGTAGCGGACTTCGATTTCGTCCCATGGGTTGGTGTCCAGTTGTCGAACGCCAAGGGAGATTTTGAGCTCCTCCTTGTTGACGCCGAGCACAATGGCCTCGATTTCCTGACCTAAGGTCAGAACATCCGAAGGGCGGGCGATGCGTTTTGTCCACGAGAGTTCGGAGACGTGAATGAGTCCCTCGACGCCCTCTTCGATTTGAATAAAGGCACCATACGGCATGAGGTTTGTGACCTTGCCGATGATTTTGGCACCAACCGGGAAGCGGTCCTCGATGCGGTCCCATGGATTCGACTGCATTTGTTTGAGACCGAGAGACACGCGTTCGCGGTCTTTGTTGATTTCCAGAATCTGGACTTCGAGTTCCTGACCAACCTTGAGCAGTTCGCTTGGGTGGGTGAGGCGGGCCCAGGACATGTCGGTGACATGCAGGAGTCCGTCGATGCCATTCAGATCCACGAATGCGCCGAAGTCGGTGATGTTTTTGACGACACCGATCACGCGGGCACCGGGCGCTGCAGAGGCGAGGAACGATTGACGTTTCTCGGCGCGCTCCTGTTCGATGATTTCTCGGCGGCTGAGGACCACGTTCTTGCGGTCATCATTGATTTTGACAATGCGGAAATCGTAGGTGTTTCCAACAAATTGTTGGAGGTCCTTGGGTGGCACGATGTCAATTTGCGAAGCGGGAAGAAATGCTTCCACGCCGACATTGACTGTGAGTCCGCCTTTGACGACGGCTTTGACCTTGCCTTTGATGAGGCCTTCTTCCTTGAAGACGGCGTAAATTTTTTCCCAGTTCTGACGTGCAGCGGCTTTCTCTTTCGAGAGAACGACCATGCCTTCGTCATTTTCGAGACGCTCGAGCAGAACCTCGATTTCGTCACCGACTTCGACCTCTGAGGGGTCATCAAATTCGCTGGCCGGGATCACTCCCTCGCTTTTGTATCCGATGTCCACCAGAAATTCTCTGGGGCGGACCTCAAGAATGTGTCCTTTAATAATGCTGCCTTCGCGATAATTTTTGACTGAATTCGCGATCAGTTCCTTCAATGCCGACATGCTGGCTTGTGTTTTGGGTTAGGGTTGTTTTGTTGTTTGTGTCCCGATTTTCCGCAG
>JBGSVX010000655.1:0-3497 GCA_041752795.1 Terrimicrobiaceae bacterium | reverse complement strand
CGCAAAGCTCATCAATCCGGCCAACAAGCGGAAATTCAAAATTTTGGTTGTTGGCAGTGGTCTTGCAGGAGGGGCTGCGGCTGCGACGCTTGGTGAGCAGGGATTCCAAGTGGAATGTTTCTGTTATCAGGACAGCCCGCGGCGCGCTCATTCGATTGCCGCGCAGGGTGGAATCAATGCCGCCAAGAATTATCAGAACGACGGGGACAGTGTTTACCGTTTGTTCTACGACACGATCAAAGGTGGGGATTTCCGTTCACGGGAAGCGAATGTGCACCGTTTGGCAGAAGTCAGTGCCGCGATCATCGATCAGTGCGTTGCCCAGGGCGTACCCTTCGCCCGCGAGTATGGTGGACTTTTGGCAAATCGTTCATTTGGTGGCGCTCAAGTATCCCGCACGTTCTATGCGAGGGGTCAGACCGGTCAGCAACTTCTCCTTGGAGCATATCAGGCCCTGGAAGCCCAGGTAAAATTGGGCTCCGTAAAAATGTTCCCGCGTTGTGAAATGATGGACCTTGTCCTCGTGGACGGTCACGCGAAGGGCATTGTCGTTCGTGACATGCTGACCGGAGAAATCCGGGCACATTCCGGAGATGCGGTGCTTCTTTGCACAGGAGGATACGGAAACGTCTTTTATCTTTCGACGAATGCCAAGGGTTGCAATGTGACGGCCACGTATCGGGCTCACAAAAAGGGCGCCCTGTTTGCGAACCCGTGTTTCACCCAGATTCACCCGACCTGCATTCCCGTGAGCGGAGAGTATCAGTCCAAGCTCACACTGATGAGTGAATCCTTGCGCAATGATGGACGCGTGTGGGTTCCCAAGCGCAAGGAAGACACCGGCAAACCACCATCCGAGATCCCTGAAGATCAAAGAGATTACTATTTGGAACGCAAATACCCGAGCTATGGCAACCTGGCCCCTCGCGATATTTCTTCACGCAGTGCAAAAGAAGCCTGTGACGAAGGTCGTGGCGTTGGTCCCGGAGGTCTGGGAGTTTACCTCGACTTTGCGGACTCGATCAAACGCCTGGGACGTCCGGTCATTGAGGAACGTTATGGCAACCTCTTTGAGATGTATGAAAACATCACCGGAGAAGACGGCTACGAGCGGCCAATGCGCATTTACCCCGCCGTGCACTACACAATGGGCGGGCTCTGGGTGGACTACAATCTCATGAGCAACATCCCCGGACTCCATGTTCTGGGCGAAGCAAATTTCTCGGATCACGGAGCCAACCGCCTCGGGGCCTCGGCGCTCATGCAGGGACTGGCCGACGGATACTTTGTGATACCTTACACGATTGGAGCCTACCTCTCCTCCCAGTTCGGCCAGAAGCGACCGGATGTGGATTCTCCCGCATTTCAGGATGCCATCAAGGAAACCCGCACACGGGTGCAAGCCATGTTGGACATCAAAGGCAAACGCAGTGTGGACAGCTTCCACCGCGAATTGGGTCTCATCATTTGGGACAAATGCGGCATGGCCCGCAACCGCGAAGGCCTCACCGAAGCCATCGCCAGGATTCCCGAACTCCGTGAGGAATTTTGGAAAAATGTTTGTGTCCTCGGTTCCGGAGAAACCTACAACCAGTCCCTGGAAAAAGCCGGACGCGTGGCCGATTTCCTTGAGTTCGGAGAATTGATGTGCCGCGATGCCTTGGACCGGGAAGAGAGTTGTGGCGGTCACTTCCGCACCGAATTTCAAACCCCGGACGGAGAGGCTCTGCGCAACGACGACAAATATGCCTTTGTTTCCGCATGGAAATACGAAGGCGAGAAAAAAGCTCCGACCTGCATCAGAGAGCCGCTCGTATATGAAGAGGTGAAGCTCGCAACCCGCAGCTACAAATAATCTCAATCCCCAACCTTGATCCATCTATGAATTTCACCCTGAAAGTTTGGCGTCAAAACGGCATCAATGACCCCGGCCGCTTTGAAGAATATCCCGCAGTCAACATTCCCGAGGACGCCTCGTTTTTGGAAATGTTGGACATTGTGAATGATGAACTCACTCTGAAGGGCATCGAGCCGATCCAATTCGATCACGACTGCCGCGAAGGAATTTGCGGCATGTGCAGTCTCACAATCAATGGTCAACCACATGGCCCCGGCAAAGGCACCACATGCCAGGTCTACATGCGCAAGTTCCAAGACCGCGATGTGATCACCATCGAACCATTCCGCTCCGCATCATTTCCTCCGATCCGCGATTTGGTAGTGAATCGTGCGGCCTTTGACCGAATCATCGAGGCAGGCGGATTTATCAGCGAGCGCAGTGGATCCGCTCCCGATGCAAATGCCGTCCCTATTCCAAAAATCGTGGCAGATACCGCAATGGATGCTGCTGCCTGTATTGGTTGCGGGGCTTGTGCGGCCGCTTGTCCGAATAGTTCTGCCATGTTGTTTGTGAGTGCAAAGGTCGTTCACCTCGGCTCTCTGCCACAAGGCAAACCAGAAAAAGACCGCCGGGTCCTTGGCATGGTTCGCCAGATGGATGCAGAAGGGTTTGGAAACTGTTCCAACTACTATGCGTGCGAGGCCGTTTGCCCCGCAGGAATTCCTGCATCCTTCATCGCAAGAATGAATCGGGAATACACGGTCGCTTCCGCCAAAGAAGCTATCGGAATACCGGTCTGAAGCCTCCGGCCATTCGGTAGGGCCGGGTTCGCCGAACCCGCCGACTTTTCTCTTTCAGCGACGGACGCCTCGGCGAGGCGTCCCTACCATCAAAGACAAAAAAGCGGCCCCACCCCCCCTACTGAGGAATGAGGCCGCAAATTTTTCGAGACTATCGCAGATCAGGCAATCTGACGAAGGAGGTCGACGCAGCGGTTGCTGTAGCCCCATTCATTGTCGTACCAGCTCACGAGTTTGAAGAAGTTGGAATTGAGTTCGATCCCGCTACCTGCATCAAAAATGCTGGAGTGGGTATCGTGGATGAAATCCGAAGAAACGACTTCGTCATCCGTATAAGCCAGAATGCCCTTAAGGTAGGTCTCGCTGGCTTTTTTCATGGCTGCGCAAATTTCCTTGTAGCTTGTGGCTTTGGTTGTTTTGACCGTGAGATCAACAACCGAGACGGTCGGCGTTGGTACGCGGAATGACATGCCGGTGAGCTTGCCTTTGACTTCCGGGCAAACGAGGGCAACGGCTTTGGCGGCACCAGTCGTGCTTGGAATAATGTTGATGGCTGCACTGCGGCCGCCTTTCCAATCTTTTTTGCTCGGACCATCCACGGTTTTTTGTGTGGCGGTGTAGCTGTGGATGGTGGTCATCAGGCCTTCATC
This sequence comes from Terrimicrobiaceae bacterium, assembly GCA_041752795.1. Taxonomy (GTDB): domain Bacteria; phylum Verrucomicrobiota; class Verrucomicrobiia; order Chthoniobacterales; family Terrimicrobiaceae; genus JAJTZA01. Next base: position 207 of record JBGSVX010000655.1, on the reverse strand, counting down.
AATTCCAAAACCCTCTTTGAGGAGCACATGGACAACAGGCGCAAGGCAATTGGTCGTGCAACTGGCGTTCGAAATGATGTTATGTTTGGTGGCATCATAGAGGTCGTTGTTCACGCCAATGACAACCGTAATGTCCTCCCCTTTGGCAGGAGCGGAAATAATCACTTTCTTCGCACCGGCATCCAAGTGGCCCTTGGCTTTGGCTGC
>JBGSVX010000654.1:0-2765 GCA_041752795.1 Terrimicrobiaceae bacterium | reverse complement strand
GAAGGCGCCATCGCTGAGACTCCCGCCGGGAGTCACGGCTTCGGCTATGACCCGCTCTTTATTCCCGAGGGATATTCCTCCTCCTTCGCCGAACTATCCGGCGACATCAAAAATGGAATGAGCCATCGCTCCAAGGCCCTGCAAAAACTCGCAGCCTGGGGCGGGTGGGCTTGGTGGGCAGGGTAGCCGTGCCGTTCGGCATTTCTTCCCCCCCAAGCTTTGACATCTTGTCGCAGAATCACCTTGGGTGATCTGGGATAACGCATTTTCCAAACACGGTCCTGACAGCTGACCGAAGGGAACCAGGCTTGCCGCAGGCAAGAGCGAAGCGTCCAACCAGGACCCTCCAGCAGGGCCCAAATAAGGTGGGCCAGCCCGTGCATGCAGGCGACACTCGACAGCGTTGCGCCAGGCCTTGCAAAATGACTTCCCGGTGGAGGGTTTCGCGTGCCGGAACCGCTGGGTCCACTCTCAAATCTCATGCGGAATTGGCCTGGTAGTGGATTTTTTGAGGTGTATATCTTATAAAAGCAAATCGCGTAAATGAAAAATTAGCAAAATTTATATTGACGGCCAATTTGAGCAGTGAAGTAATGCATCTTAATTGAGGTGTAAAAATCATGAAAACAATTCGTCTTTCTGCTCTGTTCGCCCTCGCCATCCCTTGCGCTTCTTTTGCGCAACTCGTGCAAACCCAGGAGTTTAATTTTACCCCGAACGGAAATCAGACCATGACCTTCAACAAGGTCAATCTGCCCATCGGGGCGGTGACCGCGATCATTGTTACTGTTGTTCTTAATAAAACCGGAGGATACCTCGCTGTGGATAATGATTCAGCGTCGGAAGGCTCTGTTTCCTTTACGCATCAGTTGAAAGGCGTGTTGACCTCCTCAAATCCGCTCATTGATAGCAACTTCATGACAACATGGACAAGTCTCGAAGCCACATCTTCGACAGCGCAGAGTCTTGGGGTGACCTCCGGGGATCCGACGGATCAGTTCAATGTGACCGCATATTCAGACTACTATAAATTTCACCCCGGGACGGTCACCGACACCGCCGGTGCAAATTTGAACAGTGGTGTGTTTGCATTTTACCTCGGCTCGTCTGGAACCTACACCATGAGTATGGCCGTTGATCAGCTCGCCTCCGCTTCAGGTTTGGGTGGATTGCAGCAGTCCTTCACGGTATCCCAGGCCACCGGCTCGGTCACAGTCGAGGTGGTTCCTGAGCCTTCGACGACGCAAATGCTGGCGGGGCTTGGAATCGTGTTGGTCCTCTTTTCGAACAGGCGTTTAGTGGGGTTGCGCAGAAGGCATTGAAGCGGTCAGGTTTCGAAGGCTGGACTTGGCAACCAGGACCCTCCAGCGGAGGCCTGTGCAAACATTGCAAAACTCCATGAGAGGCGGCTCTACCGCGTAATGTTTTGGACTGGACACCGAGGACGGCGTCCCTGCACAGACATTCTTTCCACGCAGAGCGCCCGTTGGGGGGACATCGTCCCCGATGTCCGCATTTTCACCAAAGCGGCGGAGCCGCCATATTGGAGATGCGGCTCTTTCGGAGTCTGCTATTCCTTTGCGTTGGTGAAGTAGTAGGGGAGGATTTTGGGATTTCCCTGATATCTTGCGATGGCGGGATTTTCCAAGAGTTCGTCAAAGTCCGCTTTCCGCATGGTGCGTTTGGCCATGGCCAGGAGGGTTGCGGCTTGATCGAAGTCATTTTCTGCAAGAGCCAGTGCGCAAAGTCCGAGGATCCAAAGGTCATTCATCTGAACATTTCCTGTGCTGACCCGCGCATCAATTTCCTCGCGAACTTGAGCTGCGCGACCGTTCTCTATCAGTAAAAGGAGCCGTTCGTTGGTGAAAAGTGCATGGCTCGGGCTCAATTCCGCGGCCTTCTCCGCATCGGCCATGGCGCTCACCTTGTCGCCGTTTGCGCTGTGGGCTTTTCCTCGCACATGAAAAAGCTCTGCAGTGGGATTTTCGGAAATTCCCTTGGACAAAAAATCAATGGCTCCGGTGATATCCGAATCCGCGAGTTTGAGCCGGGCGGTGGCCTCCCATGCGACTGGGAGCCGGGCGGTTGTCGGATCAACTTTGTCCAGTAACTCACGGGCCAGCGGGATTTGTCCGGTTCGCAAAGCCTCTTTGGCGGCCACGGCGTTTTGTTTGGTTAATCGATGGGCCACTTCCTCCGGGGACTCGGGCGGCGGCGAGGCTGCCGGAGTTTGGGTTGATTTGGTTTCGCGATCAGCCGCGATTTCATCGGCCTCTTTCCCCATAAACAAAAGGGCAAGTGCGAGAAAAATTACCACACAAAGTAGGATGATTCCTGCGACCATGCGGCGCTCCTTCCCGAATCGCAAATCCGTGAAATAGGAGATCAGAAAGTCCACTCCTCCCATCGTAGGAGTTTGCAATGGATTGTAAAGCGGGCCTGCAAATTCTGTCCTCTGGTCATTTCAAAAAAATTGCTGTATCGTGTTTCCTTTCCATGCAAAGAAACCACGTCAAACTTTTCATTCCCGGTCCCATCGAAGTCTCAGAATCCACGTATCGTGCGATGTGTTCTCCGATGATCGGACACCGCAGTGGGGACTTCAAAGCTCTCTACGGCGGGATTCAGCCGAAACTTCAGCAACTTTTCGGGACAACAGGTCCGGTGTTTCTTTCGACATCTTCGGCATGGGGAGTGATGGAAGGGGCCCTGCGAAATCTCTGCTCCAAAAAGGTTCTGAATGCCATGTGTGGAGCTTTTTCGGA
>JBGSVX010000653.1:0-2907 GCA_041752795.1 Terrimicrobiaceae bacterium | reverse complement strand
TTTCTTTGTAGCCTCCGAAGGGAGACGCCGGATCAAATTTGTTGTAAGTGTTGGCCCAAATGACTCCCGCTTTGAGGCGCGAAGCCATCATCAAAATGCGCGAACCCTTTTCGGTCCAAACCCCGGCACTCAGACCATAGGCCGTGTTGTTGGCTTTTTCGGTGGCCTCCTCGGGCGTGCGAAATGTTAGCACCGTGAGCACCGGCCCGAAAATCTCCTCGCGGGCAACCCGGTGGCTTGGGGTCACATTCGAAAAGATGCTTGGCCGGAAATAAAAGCCCTTGGTTGGAAGGCGGCAGGACGATTGAAAAAGGGTCGCGCTTTCCTTCACTCCGATATTGACCAATTTGGTGATGCGATCCAGCTGCTCTTTGGAATTGATCGCACCAACATCCGTGTTTTTGTCGAGCGGATCCCCCACCCTCAGCGAAGACATGCGGTGTTTGAGTTTCTCAAGGACTTCCTCCGCGATGGATTCCTGCACCAGCAGACGGGAGCCCGCACAGCAGACATGACCCTGATTAAAGAAGATGCCATTGATGATGCCCTCCACGGCCTGATTCATCGGGGCATCTTCAAATAGAATGTTTGCGGCTTTGCCTCCGAGTTCCATGGTCATTTTTTTGTCCGTGCCAGCCAGCGAGCGCATGATCGCTTTGCCGACTCCGGTGGACCCCGTGAAAGCAACCTTGGCAGCGATAGGATGATTCATCACGGCGGCTCCGGTTTCTCCTGCTCCGGTCACCACATTAACCACCCCGGGAGGCAGGCCGGCGTCCTCAAGGATTGAACAAAATTTGAGAGCCGAAATCGAAGTTGTCTCGGCCGGTTTGATCACCACACAATTTCCTGCTGCGAGAGCCGGGGCAATTTTCCATGCAAGCATGAGGAGTGGGAAATTCCATGGAATGACCTGACCCACCACACCATGAGGTTTGACCTCACGACCGGGAGCAAGACATTCCAGTTTGTCGGCCCAGCCTGCATGATAAAAAAAGTGAGCAGCGGCCATGGGGAGGTCAAAGTCGCGGGACTCCTTGATTGGTTTGCCTCCATCCATGGTTTCCGCCACGGCGAATTCGCGCGAGCGGTCCTGCAAAAGCCTCGCGATGCGGTAGAGGTATTTGCCACGCTCTTTGCCGGGCATTTTGGACCACACCGAGGACCATGCTTTGGATGCCGCCTGATACGCGGCGTTGACATTCGATTCATCCGCAAGGGCAATTTGCGACAGGTGGCTGCCATCACCAGGGGAAATACTTGCAAACGAACGCCCGGAACGGGCTTTGACAAATCGGCCATTGATGAAAAGCCCATAGGACTCTTCGATTTTGGGATCAGCGGTCTCAGGAGCGGGATCAAATTCCCACAAATCTCCAAAGATCAATTCTCTCGCTGTCGGCCGATTCAGACGCCGGGGTTTTGCCTTGGATTGGGGTTTCTCGGTTTTCGTTGCCATGAAATTAGTAGGCGCCATCCGCCTCGCTGAAGGTGTAGGGAGCCTGATAAATGCCTGTGCGCTCTTTTTCGAGCTGGCGGAGGAGGTCATTCAAAAGTGAGGAGGCACCGAATCGATAGCGGGAATTCGTGAGCCATGCGTCGCCAAGAGTCTCCTTCACCGCAACCAAAAACTGAAGCGCCTGCTTGGCCGTGCGGATACCACCAGCGGGTTTCATGGAAATGGCCGTGCCAGTTTCCAAATAAAAATCGCGAATGGCCTCGATCATCACCTGGTTGTTCGCGAGGTTGGCATTCGAGGATGTCTTGCCCGTGCTCGTTTTAATGAAATCGCCCGGCCTCAGGACCTGCATGGCAAGGAAACTTGCAGCGCGGATATTATCATAAGTCTCCAACTCACTGGTCTCAAAAATCACCTTGAGGGTAGCGGCTCCGCAGGCTGTCACCACGGCCGCAATCTCATCTTGAACGAGAGCATACTCGCCCGAGAGAAATGCCCCGCGATTGATCACCATATCGATTTCGTCCGCACCATCAGACACAGCAGCCGCCACTTCGGCCAGACGGAGTTTGAGCGGGCTCTGACCCGATGGAAAGGCCGTGGCAACCGAGGCCACCCGGACTCCCGATCCGGAGACGTGGCGTTTCGCATGGCGCACCATGGCGGGATAAACGCAGACAGCAGCGACGTGAGGAGTTTCCAAATCAGGATGAGGAAGAAGGGCCTTGCGACAAAGCGAAGCAATTTTTCCCGGTGTGTCTTTGCCTTCCAAGGTGGTGAGATCAATCATGCTCACCGCCGTCAACAACCCCCAGACCTTGGCCGTTTTTTTTAGGCTGCGCGTCGTGAACTTGGCAACACGCTCTTCCACGCCAACGGCGTCAACAGCACCATGGCTGCGAAGATAGCGATCAAGGGAACGGCTTCGGGGTGTCATGAACGGGAAGGCACCCCCGCAAGATGCGAAGTTTTTACTTTTCGCACAAGAAAATAGGGGATGCAGCACGCAGGAAAACGGCCAGTTCACGAATGAGAAGAAAACTTTACCATGAAGACCGTGATGGACATGAAGGAGAAGAAAAAACAGGAGATCTTTGTCTTTCCTTCATGGTTTTTAGACTTCCAAAATGGGTCAGGCCAACCTTATGGATTGTGCTGAAAAATACTATCCCCCTTTATGCGCAGTTCAAGGAAGGTATCAGCCAGGAATCGGGCCAATCCCGTTCAGAACAATTCCATCTGCGGACCCGGTGGTCGGCGGAAAGATGCTGTGGAGAGGCGGGGGAAATGTTTCTCAAGGTTTTCGCGGGTGCGGGACAATTCGAAGAGGCGGGAGATGTGTTCTGCATAGATCCCTTCCCCGCGCATGCGGGTTCCGAACCGGGAATCGTCCAGTTGGCCTCCGCGCATTTCCCGGATTCTCCCGAGGATGCGGTCGGCGGCGTCGG
>JBGSVX010000652.1:0-3205 GCA_041752795.1 Terrimicrobiaceae bacterium | reverse complement strand
CCGCCAGCTCTATCCCGATATCAAAGAAGACATGTTCATCAGCATGGCCTACCTTTTGATCAACACCGAGGACGGCGAGGTCATTCTCGCGCGGGCGGGTCATGACGCCCCCCTGTTTTGCCACGCCTTCGATTTGGATGTGGAAAAAATCTCCCCCAAAGGCATGGCACTCGGCATTGACAGCGGAGAGGTTTTTAATAGGGACATCACCGACCACCGGTTTGTTATGAAAACCGGGGACTGCCTCCTGCTCTACACGGACGGAGCCACCGAAGCCATCGACGATGCCGGTCTCGAATTCGGAATGGACCGAATCGTGTCGGCCCTTCAGGTGGAATCTCCCCGGGGAGCCCGGCAGGTGGTCTCCCGCCTCACCGAAGACCTCCGCGCCTTCGTTGGCAACCAGCCCAAATATGATGACATCACCATGATTGCCATCCGCAAAACATGAATACTGACCAAACTGAACCCACACCTGAAGATTTGTTTGCCGAAGAGGCCGCTGCTGAAGCGGAACTCCAGGAGGCCACCGGCTCAACACCTCCCGACGAAATTTCCGAAGCCGAAAAATTCCGTGAAATGGCCCTGCGGGCCCGTGCCGATCTGGACAATTACCGGAAGCGGGTTGCGCGCGAAAAAGAAGATTCGATCCGTTTCGCGAATCTATCCCTGTTGGAGCGCCTCCTCCCGGTGGTGGATAATTTTGAATTGGGGTTGATGGCGGCACGCTCAGCGTCGGACCCAGCCGCTGTCATTTCAGGTCTGGACATGGTCCGCAAACAACTCACCGAATTTTTGAAAGACCAGGGCATGGAGTTGATTGATGCCGAAGGAAAAGTCTTTGACCCGAATCTGCATGAAGCCATGGGCAGCGAAGCCAATGACGAGGTGCCCGAAGGTTCTGTCATTCGCCAGGTTCGCAAAGGTTACAAATTGCGTGACCGGCTCCTTCGTCCGGCCAGTGTCTTTGTTTCCACCGGTCCCGCCTGATGACCAAGAAGCGCGATCCTTACGAGATTTTGGGGGTTGACCGGAGTGCGGATTCCGATGCCATCAAGCGTTCCTATCGCAAGTTGGCTGTCAAATTCCATCCTGACAAAAATCCCGGGGATGCCGAGGCAGAGGATCGGTTCAAGGAACTCGGGGAGGCTTACGATATCCTCATGGATCCCGACAAACGCGCGGCCTACGACCGGTATGGTCATGCAGCCTTTGGTCAGGGTGCGAATGCAGGTGCCGGATTTCACGACCCCTTTGATTTGTTTCGGGAGGTTTTTGGAGCTTCCGGTGGCGGTGGCGGCGGGGGTGGAATTTTTGAACAATTTTTTGGTGGTGGCCGGGCTGAGTCCTCGGGCCGGGGGTCGGATCTGAGGTATGATCTTCAAATCACTCTGGAGGAGGCGGCGGTTGGCTGCGAAAAAGAAATTGAGATCCGCAAACTGGATTCCTGCGAGACCTGCGATGGCCGGGGAGCCCAGGACGGTTCGGGAGCTGTGACCTGCCCGGTTTGTCGCGGACGCGGCCAGGTTGTTGTTTCCCGTGGATTTTTTCAAGTGGCACAAACCTGTCCGAATTGTCATGGAACCGGTCAGGTCATTGAGAAACCCTGTCGTTCCTGCGGCGGAGAGGGCCGTAAAGAAAAGACGTCGCGGGTCAAACTAAAGATCCCCGCTGGAATTGATGAAGGAGCCCGTCTCAGAAGTTCCGGGGGCGGGGAGGCTGGTCTGCGTGGTGCTTCTCATGGTGACCTGTATGTGGTCATTCACATTCGGGAGCATGAGATTTTTGTTCGTGATGGTTTGGACCTGCACTGTGAAATGCCGATTCCCTTTGTGATTGCGGCACTGGGCGGCGAAATGAAAGTGCCGGTCTTGGGCGGTTCCACCGCCTCCATCAAAATTCCAGCTGCTACCCAGGGTGGCAGCACGTTCCGCGTGAAAGGTCAGGGAATCCATCCAATGCGCGGAGGATCGCGAGGAGACATGCTCGTTCGGGTGAACGTCGAAGTGCCAACCCGCCTCAATGGCGAACAGCGCAAGGCCCTCGAAAAATTCGGTGAACTTTGCGGGGAAGAAAACACACCCCTTCACAAAACGTTCACTGACCGCATCAAGGAATTTTTTACCTAAAAAATTTCATGGTCCTGTCTCCCGCAGAGATGATTGCTGTTGAAGAGGAGGCTTTTGCTTCCGGAGTTTCTGCGGAGGAGTTGATGGAGGAAGCCGGCCGGGGAATCTTCGAGGTGGTGGATCAGTTTTTTCCGAAGCCGGGACGTTGTTATGTTTTTTTTGGCAAGGGAAACAACGGAGGGGATGCCCTTGTGGCAGCAAGACATCTGGCACTTGCCGGCTGGGAGATTTGTTTGGAATCCCCATTTTCCGGGGGGCAACTGAACGCGCTGGCCGAAAAGAAATTGCAGGAATTTCGAGGTGTTCCAGCCTCCACAAAAGCCGGTCGGTTGGCATCCTGCGTCGTTCTGGATGGCCTTCTCGGGTTGGGCAGCCATGGAGAACCCCGGTTCCCGGTCTCTGATACGATCCAGAAGATTCAGCAATTGCAGTCGCGAGCCAGTGTGGTCTCTGTGGATATCCCCAGTGGATTGAATTCCGAATCGGGCCTGCCTTCGAAAATCTGTGTGAGAGCAGACATCACAGTCGCCATCGGATTTGTAAAATCAGGCCTCCTCGCGGATTCGGCAACGGGTCATGTCGGGCGATTGGCTTGCGTGCATCTGAACGCTCTCAAATGTCACCCCAGTGACCGTCCACGCGTTTCCAATCCGGAAAACCTGCGGGGAATTTTTCCGCCGAGGGCTTTCGACATGCACAAAGGTCTTTGTGGTCGGATCGGCATTGTAGCGGGTTCTCCGGGATTTGCCGGGGCTGCAAATCTCAGCGCCCTCGGCGCGATTGCTGCCGGAGGAGGATTGGTGACCGTTTTTGCCGATCCGCAAATTTCCGATCTCCTTGCAACAAGGTGCCCGGCGGAGGTCATGGTTCGTCCAACCCCGGATATACGCTGTGTTTTGGATGAAAAGTTGGATGTGCTCGCGATCGGGCCCGGCCTTGGACTTTCTAAAAGCCACCATGTGCTGACTGTTGTTCGTGATGCCGGGATTCCGGTGATCGTGGATGCCGACGCTCTCAATGCCCTGGCTTCCGACACGGGTCTTCTCAGAAAAGCAAAGGGGCAGAGAACCCTGACC
>JBGSVX010000651.1:0-3598 GCA_041752795.1 Terrimicrobiaceae bacterium | reverse complement strand
GGTGGAACGGGAGCGGCCGGCGCCTGCCAACGATCCGGCAGCACATCGAGTTTTGTGACCTTGGTCCCGTCGACGATTGCCACGGGTCGGCCCGAGATCGCGCCGTCCTCTTTTGCACTCCATGCCTGTTCTCTCGACGTGTAATTATCTGATTCGAACCCGGAGGCTGCTGCATTGGAAAACAAAATTTGGTCCCACTTGGTGGAACTGTCCCCGTAGAAATTGATGAATCCATAGGGTTCGCGGGAATTGACTCCGCGGTCCAGGGGATTTCCGTAGTATTCTTTTGGCAGCCGGTTCATGAGATTTTCCGTGGTGAACTCGGCCACGAGCTTGCCGGCATCATAGAATGACAACCGGTTTGCCGCATCCCCGGCTGACCAAAACATGCCGAAGTAAGAACTCGGGGTGTCGAGTGTGAGCACGGTTTGTTTTACCGGAGTGCCCACGCCTTGGACGGAATAGGGGCTGCCTTTGGGGAACGAATCCGTGGCAGCGCCACCATATTGGTTTGCTTTGAGGATATAAAGCTGGTCGAACGAGCCGACGCCCTTCCAATCGACAGCGCGGTTGTAACCGAGGTTGAGGTTGTCAAAGTTGTAAACCGAAGTGTTCGACAACGACGAATTAAAAGCATTTGGGTCTTCCGCGATTGTGACCATCGTGGAGGCGCGGGCAGCCGTTGCGAGGATGAGCGGGGCGGCAAGAGCAAGGAATGTTGATTGGATATTCATGGTTTGTTTTTATTCACACTGGTTTTTTGTCAGGAATCAGAGCGCCCGGGTGTGAATAGCGCATCTAATATTCGCCAAACCTATCGTTTCAGGATAATCCCGCAATTCCCGCAATTGGGGGATGTCATTCATCGTGGGTTGCTTCATGGTTGGGGCAACCCTTCCGCGCCGAGATACCTCAGGACGGCCTCCGTGCGACTGCGCACGTGCAACTTGCGATAAATTCGTTTGAGATGATCGCGCACCGTCTCGTAGCTCATGGAGAGGTCCGACGCCGCCTCCTTGGGAACACGCCCCTTGGTCAGCAGTTCGAGGATCTGATGTTCCCTCGGGCTGAGTGACGGAAGCGGCAGTCCGCCACCCGGCGCCTTGGGTTTGGTCAGGAAGGCATTGATCACGAGACCCGCCACGGCTGGACTGAGCGGGGATCCGCCCCCGTGCGCTGCCGAAATAGCAGAGACGAGTTCCTCGGGCGAGGCCCCCTTGAGAAGGTAGCCATTGGCCCCCGCAGTCAATGAGGCAAAAACCCGTTTGGGATCATCATGCGAGGTGAGAACCAGGAGGGCCGCTCCCGGCAGGATGGCGGAGAGCGCCCGCAGGCAATCTTCGCCTGACATTCCTGGCAATTCAAGGTCCACCAACATGACATCCGGCTTGAGCGTTGGCGTGGCTTTCAGCGCATCTTCAGCAGAGGACCATGACCCAATACAATGAAGCCCGGGCTGGGCTTGTAGAATCCCATGTAGGAAGAGCCGGGTCGCCGAATTATCTTCGACAATTCCCACTCGCAGAGGGTGTTGATTTTTGGCGGTGGACGGACTCTCTCTTCGAGGTCTCATGATGACTCAGAGAATGCTCCTGCCATTCCCCGAAAACAAGAGCCATTCTTGGCCCGGCCAGGTATTATTAAATGCCGCTGCCCGTTTGCTACACAAACCGGCTCTCCTTCAAGACGGGCTTCTCAAAGCGCCAGAGGTCATGGTAAACATCAGGTCAGATCCAAATTTATGATTCACAATTCCGCCTTCCTGAACCTGTGTGAGAGTGCCCGAAAAAATGTTCCCGAGACCGGGGTCGTCGACGCGGCCCGCTTGCAGAGCGAGGAGGGGTCGATTCTTGTTGATGTGAGGGAAGACCGTGAGTGGGTGACCGGTCACGCCACGGGAGCTGTACATCTAGGGAAGGGGATTATTGAGCGCGACATTGAAACCCGGTTTCCCGATTTGAAAACTCCTCTGCTTTTGTATTGTGGTGGCGGCTACCGCTCAGCCCTTGCAGCAGAGTCTCTTCAAAAAATGGGCTACACCAATGTGATTTCTGTCGCTGGTGGTTACAAAGCGTGGGTGGAAGCCGGTCTGCCCACCGAGCACTGACTGGCTTGTTAAAAGCGGCGGTAGGTTCAGTTCAAAAACTTTAATGGCCAGCTTGCCGCCATTTGCGATCCGTTGAAGGAACTCAGGCTTTTTTTACGAAGCAGGCTTTCAACGCCACGGAAACACCATCCATTTTGCACGAAATTTCGTGGTCCCCGTCTCCAAGGCGGATTGGCTTGGACTTTGATCCACCCTTCAGGACTTGATTTCCACCTCCGAGCTTCAGGTCTTTGATGAGCACCACGCAGTCGCCGTCTGCGAGCACATTGCCGTGGGCATCTTTTACAATGCGGGAGACCGGTCCATCAGAATTGCCGCCTTCCCGTTTCCATTCATGCCCGCAGGTCACGCATTCCCAATGGTCTTCAAACTCGAGAAGTTCGGTCATTTCGCACATCGGGCAGGCCAATTTATCCATAGGAATGGAGAGTAGCTAATTTGCGAGGCCGGGCACAATCGATCATTTGACAATGAGATGATCCACCCACCATGAATGAATTTCGGCGCGTGGGCGGCTCCAGACTTCGTGGTGAAGCCATCGCAGGGCTTCGGGGTCCCAGAGGATGGCATAGCGGGTCTGGTTGGAGATGGCTGTGGGGCCTTCTTTGAGAAGACGTTCACAGGTCTCGTTCGAAGCGGGTTTTTCGAGGGGTTGGCGGCGTTGACGGAGGAGTGCCACATGGAGGGCATGGGTGAGGGGATCCACGACCGCTTGAGCCAATCCGTCTTGGGGTCCGCTTGATGGCAACGACGCTTCGGCATTTTCCCTGCTGACAAACGCGAGTTCTGGTGGGCAGGTTTTAGGATTTTCCTCCGGGATGGCAAAGAGCCCGAGGCGGCGTGTGATATCACCGAGCTTGGGTTGACCGGTGAGCCATGCAATGAACGGGGCGCAGAGCCAGCCGGCAATAATTGGACTCAATAACCAGATTTGAACCGGGGACCAGATGATAAGCGCTGTGAGTGAGAGTGCGCCGATTGCGGGAGGAAGCCAGAACTGTTTGAGCGATTCCCAAAGGCTGGGACCAACATCATCCGAGCGATTCTGGTTTCCCCAACGCACGGTGATTCCCAAAATGTTGAGAATCACAAAGCGTGTGTAATACAGCATGATTGCGGGAGCCAGCAGGGTCCACACCACTGTTTCAGTGAGCGCGCTCAATGTAAGGCGTGCCATGCCACCAAAACGCTTGGCTGTAGGCAGGGTTGTGAGCAGAGCAAGAATTTTCGGGAGAAATAACAGGGCAAATGTGGCCAGCATGAGCACTTGAACTGCGCCGCCCGAGTAAGAAAACTCCGTGCCGGGGAGTGCGGAGAGCAGGGAAAACCTGTTCTTGAAAGCCAGATCGATGACGCCGGTTATCAGGAAAAGCAGCCAGAGTGGGGAGCTCAGGTAGGACATCACGCCGGTCCAAATGTGGAAACGATTTGCAAAATCGATGCCCGGGGCAAAAAGAAACCAGAAGTGCTGGAGGTTGCCCATGCACCACC
>JBGSVX010000650.1:0-5804 GCA_041752795.1 Terrimicrobiaceae bacterium | reverse complement strand
ACTTGCTACTGTAAATACAGGTAAAAGTCGTTTAGTCAATATATATTACGATAATAATTTACTTATTACTTGCTACATTTTTGGGCATATTCATTGATTTTCAACGACTTATAAAAAAATTAGGGGGAAGTTAGGCTAAGATTCAGGCCTCCGCAAGCGGGGTTTCAAGTCCTTCTGCGGTGGCAAGGAGGGTCTGATTGGCGTCAAACGAAAGAAACGCCTTCGCATTCAACTCAACGGCTGTGGCCACATGCAGGAGATAAAAACTGCGGTGCCCTCCGGCAAACGTGCGGGCTTTGGATATCCGCTCGCTCGTGATAAGGAGGCTCATGAAATCGACCTCGGTGCAAATCGCTAAATCGTTCCGCAAGTCATCATTGAGGTCCGATATCATTTTTTCCGCTTCATGGAACGGATAACCAACAGCCGGATTCTTGCTGTGACGAAAGGCTTGAAAGCGCGCGGATTGCCGGAACTCCCAAAGCAGCAGGCGTGTGACAATGAGGGGACCTGACATCGAACTCCGATAATGCAAGGCGCGCTGGGAGTTGTCCTGTCGCCGGTAAAGCGCACAAAGGAATGAGGTATCCGGGTAGGCGATCAACTCAACTCCCCAAGTTCTGCTTCGCGCATTTCACGCACTTCTTCGGCGGTAAAAATCCTGTCGCCCCACGTCTCAATTAGTCGCCGCTGGTGTGCCTCTGCATCGAAGGAGCTTCCGCGGCCGGAGCGTGGAGGCGAAAGGTGCGCAACCGGCTTGCCGTGTTTGGTGATCTCGATTTCCTGACCGTCGGCAAGCCAAGCCTCCACTTTGCCAAAGTCATATCGCAAATCTCTGACAGTAAGGGTTTGCATGATGTGATGATTTATTTCATCACAATTTATCGTGCGGTGCCTGTTTGTCAACGGGCTGATTGAGCGAGTCCCTATGACGACACCTTGACCTTGCGGCGGCATCTCGCTACAGGATCAGCATCGAAACGCTTTTTGCGGCTGGAATTGACGGGCAATCGCCCGCGACACCTGACAAGCGATTTCCCAATAGACCGAATGCCGTGCGCTGGCATCATGAAATTTAAAATCTCCGATCTTAATCCTGAGCAGTATGATGCGGCCACGCACACCGATGGTCCCATGTTGATTCTTGCGGGGGCCGGGACAGGGAAAACCCGGACGATCACGGCGAGGATTGCCTGGTTGGTGGGATGCGGGGCTGATCCCTCAAAGGTGTTGGCCGTGACATTTACCAATAAGGCGGCCCGTGAAATGAAGGAACGCATTGCCGGCATGGTCGAGAAGGATCAAGCCAAGCAGATCACGTCCTCAACATTTCACTCCCTGTGTGTGCGGATCCTCCGGGCCGATGCGCACCGGCTGGGCTACAAAGACAATTTTTCCATTTTTGATGATGGCGACCAACTCGGCCTCATCAAAAAAATCATCACCCGCATTGCTGGCAAGGACGAGAAATTGGACCCCAACTTGGCCAAGAATTTGATCAGCCGATCCAAAAATAATTCCGAGCCCCTGCGGGAGGACACGCTGCCCGGGGATGTCTGCCGGAGGTATCAGCAAGAACTCCGGGCGCTGAATGCCATGGATTTTGATGATCTGTTGGTGCAGGCCGTGAAGTTGTTGGCCGAGCATCCTGAGGTTCGGGTCAAATGGAGCGAGCGGGCACGACATTTCTTGGTGGACGAATTTCAGGACACCAATGGGTTGCAACTCGAGTTGGTGACCTATCTGGCCGGCAAGGGGCGGCCGGATGTTTGTGTGGTCGGCGATGATGATCAGAGCATTTACGGATGGCGGGGAGCTCAGCTCTCTAACATTCTGGAGTTTGAACATCATTTCCCGAATCCAAAAATCATTCGGCTTGAGCGCAACTATCGGAGCACGCCATCAATTCTTGAAGCGGCGAACCGGCTCATCCGGAACAATCCGCGCCGCAGGGAAAAGCGGCTGGTGAGTCAGATCCGGGATGGCGAGCCGGTGCGGTTTCTTGGTGTGCCCGATGACCGCAAGGAGGCCGAGTTTGTGGTCAGCGAAATTGCTGTGCACAAAAATTCCGAACGGCTGCCATGGGAGCATTTTGCAGTGATTTATCGCATGAACGCGCAATCGCGGCTCTTGGAAGGCGAGTTTCGAAAAGCGAAAATCCCGTATCGTTTGGTGGGAGGAAAAAGTTTTTTTGAGCGCCGGGAAATTAAAGACATCACCGCGTATTTGACCGTGTTGGTGAATCCATCCGACGATCCGGCATTGCTGCGGATTATCAATACGCCGCCCCGGGGGATTGGAGCCGGAACGGTCGAGTTAGCGCTGTCCTTCAGTGCCGACCATCACATTTCGCTCTATGAGGCGCTGAAACATCCCGATCATTTGGCCACCTGTTCACGCAAGGCCGTGGGTGCGATTCAGACCTTCGCAGAGACCATCGATGCCGCCCGAATCCGTGCGGCCACTCCGGATTCCGATGCCTCGGCGATTGTCTCCGAAATCCTTGCAGATTGTGACTATTTGGAGGACATGCGCAGATCGTGCAAAACGCCTGAGGAGTCTCTCAACCGCGAAGAAAACGTGCGGGAAATGTTGCGGGCCCTTTCCGATTTTCAAAAACGTTCCAAGGAGGGGATCCGGGGATTTTTGGATGAAATCAATTTGGACCGTGAGCGGGAAGAAGATCGCAATGAAACCGCGGCGGGAGTGACCCTTATCACTTTTCATGCGGCCAAGGGGCTCGAGTTTCCCCATGTTTATCTTGTTGGGGCAGAGGACGGACTGCTGCCTCACGAACGCTCCAAAACGGATGGAACGGTTGATGAAGAGCGGCGGCTGTTTTATGTGGGCATCACGCGCGCCATGCGAGGTCTGGTGATCACATGGTGCCGGTCCCGGATGAAATTCGGGAGTGCGATGCATTGCCGTCCGAGCCCGTTCCTTCGGGAAATTCTTGGAGACGGAGTGGTCGAGGAGAGTTACGAGGCTCTTGTGAACCGGCCCGTCACCGAGGATGATATCACCGCTCAATTCGCGGCTCTTCGGGCCAGACTTGCGGACTCCGGTGGCTGATTAACCCGCAGCCTGAGTTGCGATTTTCAAGTGGAGGTGCATGTGGTCATTGACGAGATGCTGACCCAATCGGGAGAAAAATTTTCCTGAACCATAAATCACGCCAAAGTCGGTTCGATCCAGGTCAAGGTGGGCTTGAGCTGTGAATCCTCCATCCGGTCGCCGGGCAATCACTGCAGGGAACTCAATGGGTTTTGTCACCGATTTGATTGTGATCTCGCTGGTGAGCAGGAAGTTTGGACTTCCGTCAGGGACGCCGGAGATCGGGGAGGCATTCAGAATTTTGAAGCTGGCCGTCGGGTGGGTGCTTGTTTCAAAAAAGTCCGAATGTTTCAGATGGTTGACGAGGAGGGCATTCATGGTGGCATCGGAGATGTCCGAGCAGGCGATGGAGGTCATATCGACCACAAAGTCTGCTTTGTTGATTTGGCCATCGAGCAATTCGATTTCCCCAGTGGAAAGGCGGAGAGAGCCGGAATGATGGTTAAACAAGTTTTGGCCTGTCCAGAGGATGATTGATGCTGCGGGGTCAACCGGAAACTTTCCCGATAACGATGAGGAGATGGAATTGCCGGTTCCTTCAATGGAGTGTCCGGCGTCTTTCCATCCCTGGAGACCTCCCTCAAGAACTTTCACATTTGTGAAACCTTCGGAGGTCAGTTTTGATGCGGCGGTTTTTGCTTCCTGGGTGTGGTCACCGAGGCCATAGACAACGAGGGCGGCTGAGGAATCCGTGCAGGCTGATTTAACATTCTCGGCAAAAGCAATTTCGTAAACACAGTGGTTTTGTGAACCCGGCAGATGCTCCGCCATAAAGGACTCAGGAGTGAGCACATCGATGAGAGCTGACGGAGGATTTTTCAAAATTTCCGAGGGAGTGATCTTGGCCGGATTTTTCATGCCCACAAGGTGGCGGAGAATGATCCGATGTCAATGCCGTCACGTCGCGACCTACAAAAACTCCGCGAGTTGGTCTTTGAGTTGGGCGCGAGCGCGGAACAGCAGGCTTTTTACGGATGGCACGGAGGTTTTTAAAACCTTCGCAATTTCCTCATAGGGCATGTTTTCGTAGCGGCGGAGGATGAGGGCTACACGGGGTTTTTCCGGCAGGGCGGCGATGGCGCGATCCACGGCTTCACGCAGTTCGGTATTCAGAGCTTCAGTATCGGCCGATTTTTGGGAGGGGTCCGGGAATTGTCGGTGGGGGTGCGCATCGTCCTCGGGCAGATCGAGCGATTCCAGACGAGCCCGTTTTTTGCGGCGGCCTTCATTGAAAACGAGGTTCCGGGTGATGGTCATGAGCCATGTGGTGAACTTCGCATCCGGCTGATATCTGGAGGCTGATTTCCAGGCGCGGAGAAAAACCATTTGGGCGATATCTTCGGCTTCCGAGGGATTGCCGAGCATTTTGGCTGCGGTGCCGATGACCGCATGTTGGTGGCGTTCTACGAGAACTTCAAACGCCGCGAGGTCACCCTGGCCGGCAAGTCGCATGAGTTCGGTATCATCTGGAGGGGGTTCGTTCACGGGAGGGGCGTCGCGATCCGGCGATTTATGGAGTAGAGTTTGCAAAACCTCAGCCATTGAACCCCCGGATTGGGAGAAAGTTTCACTGGGACGCAGGTGGTGGGTTGCTGAGAAGGTCGGGGCGTTTTTCCCGCGTGAGGCGCTCGGCCTCGGAGCCCCTCCACCGGGCGATGGCTCCATGATCCCCGGAAAGCAGCACAGGGGGAACCGTCCATTCTTGAAATGTCTCCGGCCTCGTGTAGTGGGGGTGATCCAGTTTGCCGGTCGAAAATGATTCGCTGACCGCGCTGTCTGCGTCCCCTAGCACGCCCGGAAGCAGGCGAACCACGGCATCCGTAACCACCAGCGATGCGAGCGCTCCATTGGTGAGCACATAGTCACCAATCGAAATTTCCTCATCAATGAGATGATCCGCCACGCGCTGATCGATGGCTTCATAGTGGCCGCAAACAAAAATGAGATGGGATTCTTTGGCGAGCCGTTCGGCCGTTTTTTGACGAAATGGTGCCCCGTGAGGAGACATGAGAATCACGCGCGAGTCCGGTTGACGCAAAGCCTGGAGGGCGTCATAGATCGGTTTCACCAACATGACCATGCCCGGTCCTCCGCCGTAGGGTGCATCATCGGTTGACCGGTGACGTCCGACGGCCCATGTTCGCAGGTCCACGGACGAGGCATCAACCAGCCCGGCTTTGCGTGCCCGACCGAGAATCGACTCTCCCAGCACGGCCTCACAGATTCCTGGAAAAATGGTCAGAATTTGAATTTTCATTCGATAGCGGGTTGACTTCTCCATACAAACGGCGAAGGCACAATCAATCAAGTATCCATGTCCCGATCCAAACCAAAGAAAAAGAAGTCAGGATGCTTTGGTGTCCTGTTTCGTTTTGGCTTGAAAGTCGGGGTTTTGGGATTGCTTGTTTGGGTGGTGGTTGCGTTGGGGTTTTATGCGTGGGCTCTCACGTATGATCTCTCAGCGATTGCAGTGATGCCCGAGCGGTCGGCGGTTTACGACAAAGATGGGAATTTTTACAGCCGCCTTGCCGGCGAAAATCGTGTGGTGGTGCCATTCGATAAAATCAGCAACGATTTTTTTAATGCACTGCTGGCGAGGGAGGACACCCGGTTTTACCGTCACAAAGGCATCGATCCCATTGGCATTGCCCGGGCGATTGTGCGGAATTTTATTGCCGGTGGCTTCCGGG
>JBGSVX010000649.1:0-2389 GCA_041752795.1 Terrimicrobiaceae bacterium | reverse complement strand
CGCTCACGCGGTTTCGGGGTTTGCAACAACGGACGGCGCCCGCTCCGGATCGCACGCTCAAAGAGCACGTCCGGATCAGCGTCCAGCCAAGCAACCACTCCGATCTTTCGAATCTCCTCCCGGTTTCCTTGATCGAGAATGACTCCTCCCCCGGTGGAAAGAACGATCCCACAGACCCCAATCAATTCCCCAAGCACACGCTTCTCAATCACACGGAAACCTTCCTCCCCCACCCTTGCAAAAATTTCCGGAATCGAAAATCCCTCGGATTGCACGATGAGGTCATCCGTGTCCACGAAGCGATGACCGGCCAAAGAGGCCAGGCGACGACCAACGGAAGATTTGCCACAGCCCATGAAGCCGATGATGACGATATTTGGAAGCACGAAATCATACTCTCACAACCGAGCGGGCGCGTGAACCTTTTTGCTCAATTACGAGTTCAAATTCCACCTGATCCCCTTCATTGAGTGTGCGGTAACCCGGAGTTTTGATTTCCGAATAATGAACAAAAACGTCTCCGGTTTCCTCCGAGCCATTGATAAACCCGAAGCCCTTCTTGTTATTGAACCATTTTACTGTTCCTCTCAACATCGTGGTGCATTAAAACTTGAGGTCTCCATTTTGAACGTGCTTCCATGATTTCCTGCACTGCCGGATGGTCAAACGAGATAAAGCAACAATTCCGTAACAAATGAAAAAATCGAATTCCTCAAGTTCGCCGTGTGTTGGTGTGATTATGGGCAGCCGTTCCGATTGGGAAACCATGCGCGAGGCGCACAATCTTTTGGAAACTTTTGGGATCCCTCACGAGTGCCAGGTCGTCTCGGCACACCGCATGCCGGAGGAGATGGCCGAATATGGACGCAATGCTGAGCAGCGCGGTCTTCGCGCAATCATTGCCGGAGCAGGCGGGGCGGCTCATCTTCCCGGCATGGTTGCGGCGCATACGACTGTGCCCGTACTCGGCGTGCCTGTGCAAAGCAAGGCCCTGCAAGGATTGGACTCCCTGCTTTCCATCGTGCAAATGCCAGCAGGCATTCCAGTTGCCACCTTTGCGATTGGTGTAGCCGGCGCAAAAAATGCCGCCCTGTTTGCGGTCGCTCTACTCGCTCGGGACAACCGTCGAATCGCGGCAAAATTGAAAGCTTATCGTGAAGCCCAGACACAGGAAGCCACCCGGAGTATTCTGGAAAATTAGGCGGGCCACAAACGGGCAGGATTCATGATGAAAACCCGAATTGCCGAGGGTCCGCTCGCTGTGACGGATGCCGCGTCGCTTCTGGCAGCGGGAGAACTTGTGGCCGTTCCCACGGAGACTGTCTATGGGCTCGCTGCGGATGCCTTGAATCCAACCGCCTGCGCAAAGATTTTTGAAGCCAAGCAACGTCCACTGAGCGATCCGCTGATTGTTCATATCCCTGACCGGGATCACCTCAGCGCGCTGGCAATATCGACTCCCTTGGCCGAGCGCCTCGCAGAGGCATTCTGGCCGGGCCCACTGACTCTTGTGCTCCAAAGGCAGGCCGTGATACCGGACATTGTCACAGCCGGGCAGGAAACGGTGGCGATCCGAATGAGCGCGCATCCGATTCTGCAATCCATCCTGAAATTTTTGAACAAACCAGTCGCTGCGCCAAGTGCAAACCGGTTTGGCAGAATCAGTCCCACGAACTCCAGTCATGTCCTCGAAGAACTCGGTGGACGCATCCCTCTCATCGTCGAGGGAGGGCCGTGCAGACATGGCATCGAAAGCACGATCGTTCACGTTGATGGCGATTCCATGCAAATCCTGCGCGAGGGACCAGTTACTGCTAAGATGCTTTCAGAGCACGGACGAATCGTTGACCACTCGGGGAACATTGCAAGTCCGGGAAATTTGAAGAGCCACTATGCGCCGTCAACACCGTTGCGGATGGTGCGTTTTGATGTTGCTGCGTTGAACCAGGATCATCGGCAGGTCGGAGAGCCGCCGAGATGGCATGCGGATGCCTTGTGGCATTGGCATCCTGCCAATGATCCAAAAAAACGCATCGGCCTATTGGCCTGGCAGGATCCCAAGGATGGGTTTGATGTCATCGAGATTCTTTCGCCTTCAGGAAATTCTGTGGAGGCTGCCACCAATCTCTATTCCGCAATGCGCAGACTGGATGGTGCTGACTTGGACCTTATCGTGGCAGAATTTCCTCCTGAAGGGGGACTTGGCGCCGCTATAACTGATCGCTTGAAAAAGGCCGCTGCTCGCCGGGATTAGCCTAACTTCCCCCTAATTTTTTTATAAGTCGTTGAAAATCAATGAATATGCCCAAAAATGTAGCAAGTAATAAGTAAATTATTATCGTAATATATATTGACTAAACGACTTTTACCTGTATTTACAGTAGCAAGT
>JBGSVX010000648.1:0-2775 GCA_041752795.1 Terrimicrobiaceae bacterium | reverse complement strand
GCTTGACGGCGGCAGCTTTTTTAGGAGCCACAGACTTTTTTGCGGGTTTGGAGGGAGCTTTCGCTGAGGATTTTACGGGAGATTTTTTGGTGCCTGCCATCGGAGAATTTTGTGAAAAGAGGCGAATATGTAGCTGCTCACGCGATTCGTTGCAAGGTCAAATGCTCATTTTCTTGCTATGAGTGGAAGTTCCGTCCATGCATGGACCATGAAGGGCAGACAAAAACCACGGCAAAACACCCCCGCCAACCACCGGGAGAGCATTCTCAAACTCCTTGCTTCCAATCCGCTGAATCGCACGGAATTGGCTCAAAGACTCAAAATTCCCGGTGATCTCATACGGCAATTTGACGAGGCCTTGGACCGCATGGAAAGGGATGGAGAAATCGCGCGGGTTCGCAAAGACCGCTATATTGTCCCTGCGGCAGCGGATCTTTTTACGGGCACGATGCAATTTCATGCTAGTGGTGCGGCGCATGTGGTCAATGAACAACCCGGCGGACAGGATCTTTATGTGAGCGGAGAAAATACGTTCACGGCCATGCATGGTGATCGCGTTGTCGCCCGCATTGAGGCCCCTGGCAAATCCTCCGGCCCATGGCGGCGTGGAGCCTCATCCGGTCCCGCCCGCATCGAGGGGCGGGTCATTCGCATTCTCGAAAGAGCCTCGGATACGATCGTTGGCACACTGCAAAAATCGAAAGCCTTTTTTTACGTGGTGGCTGATGATCCGCGGTTCGTTCACAATTTATATGTTCCTGAACCCAAGAGTCCCCTGAAGGCGCGGGTCGGTGACAAGGTCGTTGCAAAATTGGAGGCCTGGCCATCGCGTCACGTCAACCCCGAGGGGCGGGTCATTGAGGTTCTTGGTGCCGCAGATGAACCCGGAGTGGACATGCTCTCAATCATCAAGAAGCACCACCTGCCTGAATCATTTCCCGAAGCGGTTTTGCGCGAGGCGAGTTTGATTTCTCCCGCGATTGATCCCAAGGAAATTGCAAAGCGCAACGATCAGAGGGACCGTTTTGTTTTCACGATTGATCCTGATGATGCCAAGGATTTTGATGATGCGATTGAGGTCGAGGAGACCGCTCAGGGCTGGCACCTGGCTGTGCATATCGCCGATGTGTCTCATTACGTGAAAGTTCGCGGCGCGCTGGACCGTGAGGCCGTGGCCCGCGGAAACAGTGTTTATCTGGCCGACCGGGTGATTCCCATGCTGCCGGAAGCCCTGAGCAATGGAATCTGCAGTTTGCGCCCGAATGAAGACCGGCTGGTGTTTTCGGTGTTTGCCGAAATTGGAAAAAACGGAAAAGTCCAGCATGTGAAATTTGCGCGCAGTGTGATCCGCAGTGCGGCACGCCTGACCTACAAAGAGGCCTTCGCGCGCCTTTCCCGTCCTCCCGGCAATGACCAATTGTCCCGGCGCCTCCACACCGCGTGGAACCTTGCCTCGCTTCTCCGCAAACAACGATTCGATCACGGATCCCTGGAACTGGATTTCCCCGAGGTCAAAGTCTGGCTCGATGATATGGGCCGTCCGGTCCGAATGGAGAAAGTCGAAAATGATGCCTCTCACCAACTGATTGAAGAGTTCATGTTGCTCGCCAACGAGTTGGTCGCCCGACAACTCAAGCAGGCACGTCAGCCTGCCATTTACCGGATTCATGAAAAACCCGATGCCGACCGCCTCGCCGAATTCCGGGAAACGGCCATGACCTTTGGGGTCAAATGCGGAGACCTCAGCAATCGTGCAGAACTTCGAAAACTGATTTCCGCCGTTCGTGGAAAACCCTTCGAGCATGCGGTCAAAATCGCCCTGCTCAAGAGCCTCAAGCGTGCCTGCTACTCGCCGGAACCGGTCGGGCATTTCGGACTCCATAAGATGGACTATGCCCACTTCACCAGCCCAATCCGGCGTTACGCGGATTTGGTTGTTCACCGCGCGCTGGAACGTCACCTCGGCCTCTCGCAAAAAGGCCCGGACTCCGGCGCCCTCGCAGCCCTCAGTGAGCATATCTCGACCACGGAACGCGTCGCCGCCGACGCAGAAAAAGAATCCGTCCGCCTCAAAAAACTCGAGTTTTTCAAAAATCAGCTCACCGGTGGAGCCTCGCAAAAATTCCGTGCCCGAATCATCGATGTCAGAAACTTCGGTCTCGTCATCGAACTCCCCGACTGCCTGCTCACCGGACTCATCCACGTCTCCGCCATCGATGGGGACTTCTATGTTTTTGACCGCCAGCGCGGCGCACTCGTCGGCCGCAAAACCCGCCGCACCTTCCGCATGGGCACGGAAATTGATGTCACCGTGGACCGCGTCGATATGTTCAAACAACAGGTCGATTTTCGTCCGGTTTGAGGATTCTTATGTTGCCAGTTCCCTCGTGTGCTCACCCACTGCAGAGTGTGGTGTATCCATTGTTTCTTTTGCTCTCGTCAAAAAGTGGCGCATCTGCTATTCCGATGAGCCATTTTGAAATCGCTTAATGACCAGCATTCACGCCAAGTATTTTGCCCATGAGTTGACCAAGCGCTGCTCCTCGGAAAGCGTAGAGAAGCACGTGGTTTCCTTGGCCGAAGCTCCGAGATGCTGCGTCGAATCGCACCAAACTAGCCACATAATTTGACGATTTCTAACCTAACTTCCCCCTAATTTTTTTATAAGTCGTTGAAAATCAATGAATATGCCCAAAAATGTAGCAAGTAATAAGTAAATTATTATCGTAATATATATTGACTAAACGACTTTTACCTGTATTTACAGTAGCAAGT
>JBGSVX010000647.1:0-2988 GCA_041752795.1 Terrimicrobiaceae bacterium | reverse complement strand
ACGGTTGTTCGTCACTCGCGGGTTTCGGAGTGCTCTCGGAAGACCGCTTGGACCTGACGGGTTTGTCTGCAGTTTTGGATGTTGCGGCTTTTGGTGTGGGCATGAAATGGTTTGTAGAAAAAGGGGATCAGGCCGTTGCAGCCTGGTTTCCCGGCACGGCGGTCTGGGCCGCCTCAAGGATTTTTGCGGCCCGCTCGGGATCGCAGCCAAGGACTGCCGCGATATCCGCAGCCTCGGCAGAGACAATGACTTCAATAGAGGTCATGCCTTCGGCAGCGAGTGTTTGGGCTTCTTCCTCGGTGACTCCCAAGGCCTCGGTGAGTGAGTGGGCGGCCTTGGCTTTGTGGGACTCCATGGCTTCCTGAGCACTCTTGTCCTCATGGATGTCGATGTCCCAACCGGTCAATTTGGCAGTGAGACGGGCATTCTGTCCCCGGCGTCCAATGGCAAGGGACAAATCCTCCTTGGCCACCACGACGCTGATTGCGTGTTTGGCTTCGTTCAGAGAAATGCTCTTGATGTTTGCTGGTTTCAGAGCGGCTTGGGCAAATTTCACGGGGTCATCCTCCCAGCGAATGATGTCCACTTTTTCATTGTTCAATTCGCGAACAATGTTTTTGACCCGGGCCCCGCGCATTCCAACACAGGCTCCGACGGGATCCACTTTGGTGTCGGCACTATGAACCGCAACTTTCGTGCGATAACCAGCTTCCCGCGCAATGGCTTTGATCTCGACCGTGCGGTCCGCAATCTCACTGACCTCAATTTCAAACAACCGGCGCACAAAATTGGGGTGACTCCGGGAAAGGATAATTTCGGGGCCGCGGGAACCATTTTCCACAGCGACCACATAGGCACGCAAGCGGTCACCAACATTGTATTCCTCGGTTACCACACGCTCTTTGGAGGACATTGTGCCTTCAAAGCGGCCCAGATCCAGAATCACATCCGACTTTTCAAAACGTCGCACGGTGCCATTAACGATCTCCCCGGCGCGGTCTTTGAATTCCTCGTAGATCATGTCTTTTTCGATCTGACGAATCCGTTGGTTGATCGCCTGACGCGCCGCTTGGGCAGCAATGCGGCCAAAGTCACGGGGAGTTACTTCCATCTCCACCTCTTCGCCAAGCACGACATCAGGTTTCACACTGCGCGCTTTAGAGAGCGACACTTGGTCATGCACGTTCTCCACCTTCTCAACGACAATCAATTTCGCAAAAGCCCGGATTTCGCCGGATTTGGGATCAATGGCAATGCGCAGTTCGCGGGTTCCGGACGTGAAATTCTTTTTGGAGGCCGTGAGCAGGGCTCCAGAAATGGCTTCGATGAGCATTTCCCTTCGGATGCCTCGTTCTCGCTCGAGGTAGTCGAGCATGGCGATGAGTTCTGCGTTCATAGCTTAAAAATGGTAAAAATGTTTGGGTCCTGAGATGGAAAAAGCGGGACGAGTCCCGCTTTGGCACACTTCAAGGAATGGGGGAATATGCAACGCGCCGTTCGACCGGTCAAGCCTGAAGCCAAATTTTGAGGGACTTTGGGTTGCGGAAGGCATCATTCCGGGCCCATGATAAGTTCAAACTATCAGTGAAACGCCTTTGGAAAAATGTTGCATGGACCGCAGGGATTGCCGGGATCCTGTCCCTCGGGATTTGGGGATTGCTGAAGGCATCAGTTCAAGCCACGACGCTTCCATCCGCCCTGCTGGCTCCTCAGTTGCCAACGCCGGTTCTTTTGGACAAATCGGGAAAGGTCTTTGCCGTGATGCCCACAGAGGCCGCGAGGGAAAGTTATCCGATCCCGCTGCATGAGATGGGTCGATGGCTTCCTCAAATGACTGTCTGCATTGAAGATCGCAGGTTTTATGGCCATGATGGCGTGGATTTCCGGGCACTGGTTGGAGCAGGTTTCCGCAATTTGCGGGATTTGAGCATCGTTTCCGGCGCCTCCACAATCACCCAGCAGCTCATCAAGATGACCTCTGGTCGCACTGGAAGGTCACTCAAATCCAAAATCCACGAAGCGATGGCTTCCTGGAAATTGGAGGGCCTTTGGGGGAAAGACAAAATCCTGAGCGAATACCTGAACCGCTTGGATTACGGAAACCGACGGATCGGACCCGCCGCCGCCTCCTCGGCGTATTTTGGAAAAACGCCTGAGGATTTGAGCCTTGCCGAAGCCATTTATCTGGCGGGCCTGCCTCAGTCCCCCACCCGTTTGAATCCATGGAAATCGCCGGAAGCCGCACTCCGGCGGTATGAGCAGAATGTGAGACGACTGGCCGGTCTGGGCGTCCTTCCCGTGGGTGCACAAACCTTGATTGATGCCCCTCCCCGACCTCTGCGTGAGGATCCACCATCCCGCGCGCCGCATTTTGCAACGGAGGTTTTGCGAAGGACAAAGTCCACCAAGAGAACGATCTCCACTTCTTTGGACCTGCCCATGCAGTCCAGCGTGGAACGACTGATCTCATCTCATTTGAACTCATCTGGTCTGGCGAACATAGGCAATGTGAGCGTGGTGGTCATAGAAAATGCGACCGGCCTGGTGCGTGCGTATGCAGTCTCGGGGGGCGGTTTGGGACTCGATGCGGCCATGCTTCCCAGAAGCTGCGGCTCAACACTGAAACCCTTCCTGTACCTTGCCGCCATTGACAAAAAAATCATCACGGCTGCCTCGCTGCTTCCGGATACCCAGGATGCCATCGCGCGGGAATACCGGGACTATGACCCCAAAAATTACAGCCTCCGGTATTTTGGACCAGTGCGCGTCCGGGAAGCTCTTGGAAATTCCATGAATGTTCCAGCCGTCGGAGTGCTGGCACGCATGGGAGCGCGGGATTTTTTTGAATCTCTCAGGGCCTGGGGGTTCTCGTTGTCCGGGGGTTTCAGTGCGTATGGTGCCGGTTTTATCCTTGGGAATGCGCCGGTGAGCACAACGGAGCTTGCGGCGGCCTATGCGGGAATCGCCCGTGGCGGCTTTGCCTGGCAG
>JBGSVX010000646.1:0-2177 GCA_041752795.1 Terrimicrobiaceae bacterium | reverse complement strand
TTCCAGCATCGAGCAATCGGATTTGATGAAGAGCTTGTAGAGGGCGGTGAAAAGACGGCAGGCGGAGCGCATTTCAGACGATGCGAATCCGAGCTGACGCGCAATTTTTCGGGTCTGGTAGGGTTGCAAGCCGAGGGAGGGGTGAATGGCCTCGCGGATGATTTTTTCCGGATGGGTCTCTGCGGTGGTTTCAATTTCCACACCTCCCTCCGTGCTGGCAATAATGAGCGGAGCGGAGATGGCGCGGTCGATGAGAATTGCGAAGTAGAGTTCGCGTTTGATTTCGACGGCCTCGGCGACGAGGACTTTGCGGACAAGACGTCCCTCCGGGCCAGTCTGGTGGGTGACAAGAACCTGTCCCAGCATTTGGCTTGCGAGGTCGCGCACTTGGTTGGCAGTTTTTGCGAGGTGAACTCCACCCTGGAACCCGCTTTTGAAGGTGCCCTTGCCGCGTCCGCCGGCGTGGATCTGGGATTTGACGACGAGGTTGTTTTTTCCGAGTCCGCGAGCAATTCGCTCAGCCTCCTCGGGGGTTTCGGCGACCGCCCCTCCCGGGACCGCAACACCAAATTTTTCCATCAATTGTTTGGCCTGATATTCGTGGATGTTCATGCAGAGTCCCAAGGTGTTACCAGTCTCTTTGCATCTCTGCAAGGGCTCACTCAGGGGAGCGGGATTTTCTGAAAAAAATCAGCCAAAACGCAATAGCCATCATGGCAATGTCCCGCAGGATGGCCATCAGCATTTTCAAGACCGAGGGGGCCTCATCCTTCCCAAAACAGGAACAGGCCACAACGATTCCCTGGGAGAGAGCCCAGACGAGGAACGCAACAAAAGCTGAGAGAAGGCCCACTGCCAGCCATGACCCGAGGCGGGAGGTGCGCGGAATCAAAATCAGGACACCGGTAAGAATTTCCAGCCAGGGAAGGCCGACCGAGATTGGGCCCAGCAAGGAGAGCGGGAGAAACGTGAATGGCAGAAGGGCCAGCAGGAATTCCTCGCTGGCACCGGCTTTGACCACCCCTGCGTATAGGAAAACCCCGGCCAGCACCAGGCGTCCGGCCCATGTGAGGGCCTTGTTGATGGAGAATCGAGTTGGCATTATCCGGCAAGTCCGAGTCGCTCCATGGAAACGAGGGTCCTCCATGCCATTTCCACATGATGCACACGGAAAATCGCGCCACCGCGAAGGGTGCCTGCCACGATACATGCAGCGGTCGCGGGATCCCGGTCGGTTGGGTTTGGGATTCCAAGCGTTCGACCGATGACGCTTTTGCGCGAAACCGGGAGCAAAACCGGGCGGGAAAAATGATTGAGCTGATTGCACTCGCGAAGGATGCGCAGGTTATCCGGGGCCTGTTTTGCAAAATCGATTCCAGGGTCAATGAGGAGGGAATCCCGTTGAACGCCTGTTGATTCTGCGAGGCGCACTTTCTCTTCAAAAAATCGCATCAGCTCCTTCATCACATCCGGATAGTGAACATGCGTGTGTTTCTCCTTCGGGGCACCA
Organism: Terrimicrobiaceae bacterium; assembly: GCA_041752795.1. Taxonomy (GTDB): domain Bacteria; phylum Verrucomicrobiota; class Verrucomicrobiia; order Chthoniobacterales; family Terrimicrobiaceae; genus JAJTZA01. The sequence continues at coordinate 667 of JBGSVX010000646.1, read as the reverse complement.
AGGGAGTGCATGATGAGCAGGGCCGCTCCGGTTCGGGCGCAGTGGACCGCATTGGATGAATCAGCGAGGGCACCCATGTCATTCAAAAGATCCCCGGCAATTTCGAGTGCTGCCCCCGCCACTTCCGGACGCCAGGTATTGACCGATAAGAGCGGCGGAAAAACTTGATGAGCATCCCGGGGACTGGCACTCAGGACCGTTTTAGAAAACACCTTAAGAAATGGAGCCAGCCTCCGCACTTCCTCCTCGGGCGTGACCGGCGGGCGGTTTGTGCGAGCGCTTTCGGCACCAACATCAATGAGATCGGCCCCTTGAGTTACCATCTCGAGGGCACGCTCAAGAGCCCAGTCCGTGTCGATGCGCCCATCTCCCGAAAAGGAATCATCATTAATATTCAGAATCCCCATCACCAAGGGACGCCGTGGAAAAAGAATTTCCCGACCACGTGCCACAAGTTTCATTTCCGGCATCTGCATATCCTGGTGAAGGTAAGCAGGATTTTTTTCCTGCGCGAGCCGCAACCACAGGCTAACCTAACTTCCCCCTAATTTTTTTATAAGTCGTTGAAAATCAATGAATATGCCCAAAAATGTAGCAAGTAATAAGTAAATTATTATCGTAATATATATTGACTAAACGACTTTTACCTGTATTTACAGTAGCAAGT
>JBGSVX010000645.1:0-9984 GCA_041752795.1 Terrimicrobiaceae bacterium | reverse complement strand
GCCGGAGCAGCACTTTTTGCCGGCCGGGTTTTTTCCGTGAAAGCCTTGGAAATCGGGGATTTGTCGGTTGTGGTCCCATTGCTCGGAATGAAAACTTTGTGTGTCGCCATTGGATCGTTGTTGGTCGGAGCGGGGTCGATCAGCTTCAAATTGATACTGGCCGCTGCGCTGGCCTCGGCCGGGGTTGCTCTTCTTCAGAGAGGCCCCAAAACGGCGGCAAAAGCCATGCGCAAAGCCATCCTGTTTGCTTTTATTTCCAGCGTGCTTTTTGCGGTGACCGATGTGGCCGTGCAAGGTTATGCAAGAACGATGGGGATCGGAGTTTTTCAGCCGGTGATGCTTGCCATGGTTTGTCTGCTGCTTCCATTGCTCGGCCGCCCCCAGCCGGCCCCGCCTGACGCAAAACGTCCCCTGCTCGCAGGGTCCACGGTGATGGGATTTCAAACCACTCTCGTAATTATGACCATTGGACTCACCGGTCAGGCGACCCTTGTGAATATCCTCTATTCCACACGGTCGTTGTGGAGCGTGCTGATTGACCGGTTGGCCGGCGGAAAAGGAGCCAAGGAGTTTTTGTTGGCCCGTTCAGTCGGTGCGATTCTGCTCACCGCCGCCGTGGTCCTAGCCATGTGGCCGTGAGTGTGGGCTGCCAGGCAGACTGTATCTTATCCCAACACGAGTGTTACCGATGTATTGAACCAAAAGTGTTACCTATGTTTTGACTGCGCCCGAAAGCTCCACCTCAGCATTCAAAACTCAACAATAATCAATCGAAAATTGTTCCCTTAATTTCCCCATTGTGAGGCGGGCTGCTGCAAGTCGAAGAAATCAAGCCGTCAAAGCCCCGCCGCAGCAACCGTCCCGGTAGCCTTCCTGCAAATAACACGCGTATTCCGCGCCGCCTTGCGCGGCAAGTGCCACGGTGAATGCCTCTCGCTCGGGCACGGTCATTGGCGTTTTTGATGAGGCCAGTGCGGCCTGATCGATGAACGGATATTTGTCCATGCCAATAAGATGCGTGCAGACTTGTGGATAGCTCAGGCTGTAACGCAGCACAGTTTCGGGATTCACAAGGCCGTGTAAATTGGCTCTGCGGCTTCCTCCGAAGCCCTTCATTCCGAGAACCGCCACATTGCGTTTGACCAATTCCGGCATGACCACCTGCTCGAATTTGCGCGAACTCAATGCCCCCAGTGCTGAAACCGGCATTAGGGACGCATCAAACTCGTATCCGCCTTGGAGCATTTTCACATGAGCCTCGGGGTCCGTGTGACCGGTGAATCCTGTGTAACGGATTTTTCCCTGCTTCTTGGCAAGTTCGAGGGCCTCAATCACCCCGCCGGGTCCGTAGGCTTTGTCCACCTCGGCGACATTTTCAATTTGATGGATCATCCACAAATCGAGGTGATCGGTTCCAAGGCGAGTGAGCGATTGCTCAAGCATTTTCATCGCTCCTTCCTTTCCGCCCTCGGGAAGCGCCTTCCCATGCGTGCAAACTTTGGTCATCAAAAACACTTTGTCCCGCCACCCATCCGCAATCGCGTAGCCCATCCATTCCTCAGCCCGCCCGCCATGATAATCCCAGGCATTGTCAAAAAAAGTGATGCCCACATCGATGGCATGACGTGCAATGCGGCGCGCTTCATCGATGGACTCTGCCTGACCCAGGGTCTGACCGCCGAGGCCGACCACGCTCACCATTTCGTCATGACGCCCGAACTTCCGTTTGGGAACCGAGAGCGATTCCGCCCGCGCAGAATCAAGTGCCAGAAAGGGAGTGGCCGTAACCGCTCCCGCCACCGAACGAAGAAAACCCCGACGTGTCGATTTCATGACGGCCAACTTAAACGAAGGAAATGGCGTCGTCAATTTTCGACTGATGGTCCTTCCAGACCGGTTTGTGTTATTCTTCACCAAAACACAGGACCCGATAACCGCCCGTACAATTCCTTGCGTAAACAGCGGGAATCATCCCACAGTCCCGCATCATGACTTTGAGTGGTTTCCTGCAGGTATTGGCAATTGTGGCGCCAATTTTTGCCGTGATTGGTCTTGGGTTTGGGGCGCGTCGGATGAAGGTTCTGACCGCGGAAGCGGACGCATCTTTTTTAAAAATGACCGTGAACGTCCTGCTGCCGTGTCTTGCCTTGGATGTGATTGTGGGGAACGAGGCGTTGTTGGAACCGAGGAATCTTCTGCTTCCTCCGCTGGCTGGTTTTGCGGTGGTGGCGGTTGGGTATGCGGTCAGTTATTTCTTGTCGGGTTGGTGCGGATCATTGAATGGCATGGGCCGCCGGACCTTTGCGTTCACGGCGGGCATCCAAAACTACGGATACATTCCCGTCCCCCTTGTGCTCGCAATGTTCGGGGCCGAAACGACCGGGGTGCTTTTTGGTTTTTGCCTCGGGGTGGATTTGTGTCTTTGGACCGTGGGGATTGTTTTGCTGGGTGGATTTCGCGGGTGGTCCAGTTTACGGCGTGCAGTGAATGTGCCGGTGGTGGCCATTCTTTTCGCCCTGACCCTGAATCTGCTGGGAGCGGGAGATTGGATGCCTGGTTGGATTCAGAGAACATGGGAAATGCTGGGAGCCTGTGGTGTGCCGCTGGCGCTGTTGCTGACCGGGGCGGTTTTTGCCGATCTCGCGGTGCCTGCGAATTTGTTTCAAGGCAGGGAGGTGATTGGCATGGCCTTGTTTGTGCGGCTGCTCCTGTTGCCGGCGGGTATATTGGCTGCGGGCCTGTTGTTGCCCTTGGACCTCCCGCTCAGGCAAGTGCTTGTTGTGCAGGCGGCGATGCCTGCGGCAGCCGCTCCTCTGGCCATTGCACGTCACTACCGGGCAGATTCTGAAACCGCCCTCAAAGTCGTGCTTTCCACGACCGTCGTGGCGCTCATCACGATCCCTCTTTGGCTCAAAACCGGCCTTCTTCTGCTGGGGAAAATTGCCTGATTCACAGTCGTGCTTGCCAAGTGGCTGGCACGCTGAGAAGTTCCTTGCTCCATGTTTTTCCTGACTCCGAGATACCTCAAGGAAGCCAAGCACTACCGTCATGCCCTCAAACGCCTGATCAATTACAAGCGGGATGTTTTGAAGTCGGCGGATCTTACCGAACTTGAGACCCTGCTCGCCCGCTTGCAGGCCGCCATGAAAGCGAGCAGCCGCACGGAGTGTGCCAAGGTGCGGGAAGATATTGACCGCGAGGTGGGACGCATTGCGCCTCCGCCCAGAGATTCGGGTATCCGGGAAAATGTGGAAGTCTTCCTTGTTGCCATCGTGATTGCTGCCGGAGTGCGGGCCTACATCCTTCAACCCTTCCGCATCCCCACCGGCTCGATGCAGCTGACCCTCTATGGTGTGGTCGGACAACGCACCGACACCCCGCCTCCAAATATCATCAAACGGGCCTTTGAGTTTGTCTGGCTGGGGCGCACCTACCTGAACCTCACGGCCGATCAGGACGTTCAGGTCATGTCCATCAAAGAACGCACCCACGCGAATTTTTTTACGTTCACGGATATTATCTGTGACAAAAAAACGTATTCAGTTTTTTCGCCGATTGATCCGTTATCGAAGGCGTTCCAATTGTATCCCGGGAGGGTTTACAAAAAGGGTGAACCGATTGCCGTTGGAAAGATGGATACTGGAGATCAGGTTTTTGTCGACAAAGTGAGCTATCATTTTGCCATGCCGCAACGGGGAGACGTGTTTGTGTTTAAGACAACCGGAATTCGCCGGATCGAGGCGACTCTGCCCCGTGGCACCCAATCCCAGCATTACATCAAACGTCTGGTGGGACTGCCGGGCGACACGCTCCGGATTGCCGCGCCCGATCTCTGGATCAATGGCAAACGTCCGACCGAACCGTCGATCCTCCGGGTGATGAGTTGTGAGAACGGATACCGCGGCTACGCGAATGACCCCCGGTTCAATTACCTCACGTCCCCGGAAGACACCTTCGATATTCCAAAAAAATCGTACTTTGCCTTGGGTGATAATAGTTACCACTCGAGTGACAGCCGCTTCTGGGGCGTGGTTCCCGAAGCGAATGTGAGTGGTCGCGGGCTGTTTGTTTATTGGCCGTTCAGTTCCCGTTGGGGAATCATTCGATAGCGTTTATCCCTTTAAGAAGTGAACCACGGCCGAGTGGATGGCCGGGGAAATCACCGGCCATGCATGGGCAGGCATCGGGCTGTGCAGGATGTGATGGGCCTGTTTCCAACGGGCGGAAAAGCCGGGAAGAATCACGGCATCCCCAAGGCACCATGTGGCGAGAGTTGGGATTTTCCAGTCCGAGGCATTGAGGGTTTTTAAGAAGGGACTTCCAGGTCTCATTTCACGACAGGCCGGCAATGGAAAGGCCCATGCTGTCAGAGACCCATGATGCGGGCTGTGGAGAAGGGCCGCCCTTCGGACTTCAACATCCGGATTTTGACGAACCGCTTCCCGAATGACGAGTCCGCCCATGCTGTAACCCACGAGGTTGATAGGACCATCAATGTCTTTCAGGTGGATTTGCAGGAGTTCCCCGAGGTCCGTGAGAGACGTGGCTCCTGAGTTGTCGTAACGCCAGATGTGGCAGGTCCCGAGCGTTCCTTCAATGCGTCTGCGCAATTTTTCCCAGCGCGAATGCCCGCCCCAGATGCCATCCAGTATGAGTGTGGTCATGCGGATTGTTTATCTATGAGAGCTTTGCAGGCGGAGAGGTCGAGTTTGCCGGTTGCGAGCACCGGGAGCTTTTCCACTTTCACCACACGCCGGGGAATGCACAAGTTTGGAAGAGTCAGTTTTTCGAGCAGGTCCTTGCGGGTGATGTCACTGCTCGTGATCAGCACAAGCTCCTCGCCTTTTTCTTCGTTCGGAATGCCAAGAACACAATGACGTCCCGCTCCGTCCGCTTCAGGAAAGGCCGCGATGATCGCATCCTCCACGGCAGCATGAGAAATCATCTCTCCGCCAATTTTTGAAAACCGGGAAAGGCGGCCTTCCAACACAAGGAAACCCTCGACATCAACCCGTGCCATGTCTCCGGTGATCAACCAGCCATCAAGGAATTTTTCCGGACACTCTTCTTCAAGGTAGTTTTCAATGAGGTTTCCACCACGCAGGGCAAGAATTCCCTGCGTGGCCCCCGGGACGGGCAGGCGGGTCTCAGGATCAAGAAACCGCGCTGCAATGCCCGGCAAGAGTCTCCCGACACTTCCGGGTTTGGAGCCGGGCTGAAGCGTGTCCGCACCTGGGCCCATGGGAGGGTCCGGCTGATTGATGGCCACGACCGGGGACGCTTCTGTGAGCCCGTAGCCTTCAAAAATTTTGCAGCCGAACCGGGTTTGAAACATTTCTGCGGTTGCTGGAGTGAGTCGTTCCGCGCCGGCCACGGCGAGACGCAAATGACCGAAGGCGTCGCGTGAAATCCTGCGCGCATATGTTCTGAGGAATGTTGGCGTGCCCAGAAGAATCGTAGGCGCTCCGGCTTTTGAGGCCTGGGCGAGGGCCTCGCAATCCAGTGCCGATGGCGAGGTCACCAACACCTTGCCTGAGAGCAGAGGGATAAAGAGTCCAACGGTGAGCCCAAAACTGTGAAATAACGGGAGGGCACTCAGCAGCCGGTCGTTGGCAATGAGGAATCCGGTTTCTTGGAACTGATGAATGTTGGTGAGAATCCTACGGTTCGAAAGTGGCGCGGCTTTGGGCAGGCCGCTCGTTCCACTCGTGAAGAGAACGATGGCTTCATCTTCACTGATTGGATCGGACGGCGCTTTGCAAAGCCATCGAATTGGCAAAAAGAGTCCGGTGATTAATGCAGAGATCAGGCTCCATGACGGAACCTCCTGTTTTTCGGATTCCAACCAGCGCACATGGGGTGGCAGGGCGAGTTCCGGGAACTTTTTTGCAACGAGCCGGGAGGTGATCAGCGTTTCAATTCCGGCTTTGTTCAGGCAGGAAACAAAAGCTTGCTGCGGCAGTGTTGGATTCAGGTTGACCGGCACCTTGCCTGCAAAAAGCAGGCCGAGATTTGTGAGGGTCCCGCCAATGCCCGGAGGAAGGATCACGCCGACCCTGCGGCCGGGAAGATCTCGCCATCGTTTGGCAAATGCCAGGGATGCTGCCAGAATTTCTCCATTGCGAAACGGTCGGCTCCGCGAGGAAGGATCCACCATGCCCACCGCAAACGGATTTTTGCGCAGCGCGCTGACGAGGCACTGGGCCAGGGAATGCTTGAGCGGACGGCTGCGAAAGGCGGTTTCCCCCAATGCCACCATCTCCTCCCGAACGCGGGGAGTTGACGCATCCAAGGTCGGGAGAGGCTGTGAGAAGGAAACAGTCACCCTCCTGCGCAATCCCCGCGGACACTTGGTGAAATATCTTCCCCCCTCAAAGGAATGAATCGATCCCCACACGCCATCAAGGTGCGCAACAATCACCGGGCACTTTGCACGCCGCGCAATGAGTTCAAATCCACTTTTAAACTCCATCAGGCATCCCGTACGGGTCAGTTGCCCCTCCGGGAAAATACAGACGACTTCGCCCTGACGAATGCAATCCGATGCCTTCAGGATCGCGTCTTTCACTCGCGTTTGAGAAACCGGAATTGCACCAAAGATTTTCAGAATCCACCCAAGAACCGGCATTTGAAAAAAGCCCGCGTAAGAGAGAAAGCGGATCGGGCGATTCGAAGCCATCGAAAGAAGCAGGGTGTCCACATAGCTCACGTGATTGCACACAACGAGCACTCCGCCGGTTTTGGGGATATGAGAATTTCCGACGGGAAGGACCTGATACCGAAGCTTGGTGGCAACAAGCGCGAGGACGCGCAGGGTTTCCGCAGGGATCATTCCCACGGCAAACAGGCTGGTCAGCACAAAAAAGATTCCGAGGCCGACAAACTGACCCGGCACGTCGAGCGCAAACATCGATTTGGCAAGCGCATGCGCACCCACGGCCAGCACACCCGCAATGCTCGACAACATGCTGGAAGCCGCAAGGATCGTGCCCCGCTCTTCCTCGGGAGCCCGGTCAACTAGAAACGCCCCAAGTGGCACGAGATACAATCCGCCACACATACCCAGCACAAAGAGCATGACATAAAATGCCGCAATCCCCGCAGGAAGGGCCGCCAGCACAAAGGCAACAACCGCCAGTCCCAGAGCCGCGACAGGAACGACTCCCGTCAAAATTTGATGACGACACAATCTTGCAGCCACCAGGCTTCCAACAGCAATCCCCCCACCCATCGTGGCCATCATGATTCCCGTCTGCCGTGCCGCCCCGAGGCCTTCGGGAAAAAGAGCACGTCCGGCTTCGGCAAGGGTCAGCATCAACACCCCGCCCGCAAAATAAAACGCTGCGTCGCCCCATGCCGCCCGCCAAACCCGGCGGTCTTTGCCAAGGGTTTTCATCAGACCCCAATGACCCAAAACCTGACGCCAGGAAAATGGGGCCTTTGCTGCGGGTTGATGCGCAGGCACTTTGCGGAAGGCCCACAGTGCAAACACGCAGCCAATAGCCAGCAGGAAAAATGACCAACCGGCAGCCGACCATGCGCCGCCGGTGTGGGGTGTGAGTCCATCAATTAACTGACCGCCCGCCAGGCTGCCTCCCAGAATCGCGGCAATGCAGAGCATCTCCATCCACCCCACGACTTCTCCCACCGAGTCCCCAGCAAGCTCTTTGATCATTCCACGGCGGGCCGGCGACATAAACGCCGACTGGGCTCCCAGCAGAAAAAATCACCCCACCGCCAACGGCAGGTATTGAAACAAGGCCGCTCCGATCAGCAAAAGCATCACCGCCAATTGCAGCCACAAACTTGCAGACAGCACATGACGTTTCGGAAACCGGTCCGCCAGCCATCCGCTCAGCGGTGCCAGAATCACGAAAGGACTTACCAGCAAAAGCGCAATCACACTCACGATCACCGCCGCCGTGTCCTTCGGCAGCAGAATTTGCACCAAACCAATCAGCGCAAGCTTCGTCGCATTGTCATTGAATGCCACCTGCGACTGCGCAAAAAGCAGGCCGCCGATTCCAGGATGTCTGAACAGAGTTTTCATCGGCGTCAAAAATGATCAGGAATTTAAAATTTACAAAATCGATAATTGCAATGTAAACATTGTTTTTATCGAAGAATGAATGTGCACCACCTGGAGTTGTTCTATCACGTGGCAAGCGCGGGGGGAATTGTCGCGGCATGTCGTCAGATGCCCTATGGCATCCAGCAACCTGCGATGAGCGCGCAAATGAGCCGACTGGAAGCAGACCTTGGAACGGCACTATTTGAGAGACGACCCTTCCGGTTGACCGCTGCCGGCGTGGCACTGTTTGATTTTATCCGTCCATTTTTTGGACGTCTGGATGAAGTGGAGCAGATGATTCATGGACGCATGGCGCGAAGCCTGCGCCTTGTGGGCCTGACTGAAGTGATGCGCGAACACCTTCCGATTTTGTTGGAAGGAATGAGGAAAATATTTCCGGGTTTGAAGGTGACCTTGCAGGAAATTGACCAACGCGGGGCGGAGCGGCTGATCGGAGAAGGCGAGGCCGACCTTGCGATCACGGTGCTGGAGTCGAAGCTGCCGCCGGGTTTCCGGTCTCTGACCCTTGCCCGGTTGCCCTTGGGGTTGTTGGTGAAAGTCGGAGAAAAGTTCAAGAATGCCGCCGAAGTGATCAGGGCCGGGGCGGCGGGGCGAGTCCCTCTGATCAGTTTGCCTTCCCACGAAATGCTGCCCCGACTTTTTCAAAAGGAACTGGTTGCGCGCTCGGTGCGGTGGCGCACCGAAGTCGAGACCAGCTCACAGGATTTGGTGTCCATCTACGTGCGCAGCGGACTCGGAGCCGGTCTCTCGGTCGGAACCCCCGAACTCCTGAAGGACAAGCGCGTGCGGTTTCTCCCGCTTCAGGGATTCCCCTCCCTTCCGATTGGAACCTTCTGGCGGGGAAAACTCAGTGAAGTGGAAAACGTTTTTGTGGAGCGATTGAAGGACTATTCGAAAGCCTTCGGACCGGTGCCGAAGGGTCGCCCGGCTTCTTGAAGCCTTTCAAGCCAGTGCCGGTTTGAACATTGCTGCCAGCTCCCTGCCCGGGACAGCTCACGATATGTTTTGGACGGATTGGAATCTGCTGCTATAGGAAAAACCATGAGCCGACAAAATTTCCCGGGTGTTTGGTGTTTGGTGTTTTTTCTGGCATTTGCCGCGTGGACGCATGTGCAGGCGGAATTGCCGCCGTCGGTTTATGAGGCACGACAAAAAGCTGCGGCCGAGGCATTGCAGGTTGAGGTGTTGCGTGTGGAGATTGAACCCGGGGACGCAGCAGATCAGCAGAAGGTGACGGCGATTGTGATGGTGACCGGGGTTCAGCGAACAGCGACGGAACTCAAGCCGGATCAAATCATCAATATTTCGTATGTGATCACCGAGCGGCCGAAAGGTTTTAATGGACCGGGAGAAATTCCCCTGCTCACGGAAGGGTCCTCCACGGTGGCCTACCTGGCAAAACATGAAGAAGAGCCCGTTTACCTTCCGGTCGCAGGGGTGATGAGTTTTCAGCACTTTTGAAGCGATCCTTGGCAAGGGTGGGTCTCAGAAAAGCGCATAAGAGTGGGGGCGAAGCCGCATGGACGCCCCAGCAGAGTGGGTCGGCTACATCGGGCGCAATTGTGATCGGAATGTTCGATGTGTAGCCACGGCAGTCTCTTGCCGTGTTCCTCCACTTCTCACGAAGTGCGCTGACCAATTCCTTTAATCACACCCCCTGCTCAAACACGGCGCAAAAACCAGTTGTGGGAGTGGGCGGACCTGTGGAATGGTAGCCGTCTATGAAATTTCTGCGTGTCTTGCTAGGGGTTTGCGTTTTGACCGGTGGAGCGGTGAGTTCGATGGCGGATGATTCCGAAGTCGCGATCATTAAAACCTCCAAAGGGGAAATGGTTTTGGAGTTTTGGCCCGATGTGGCGCCCAAAACTGTGGAAAATTTTAAGAAGTTGGCC
>JBGSVX010000644.1:0-4591 GCA_041752795.1 Terrimicrobiaceae bacterium | reverse complement strand
ATGAGGGGGGACTCCATGTGCCATACCCTCCCTCCTGGGCTTTAATTCATATGCCGCTCACGGTGTTGCCCACCAATGTTGCCATGGCAGTCACGGCCATCTGCGGGCTCTCGGCTCTTTGCCTGCTGGTTTTTATGATTCGCCAAGTGGCGGATCAGTTTTGTGTGCTGACCGGTCCCGCCCGATTCTGGGTTCCTGCCTGTGCCATTTTGTTGGCCTCCCGTTTCCTTGTGAGAGATTTGGCGGACGGAGGTCAAAACATCATGCTGCTAACTCTGGCATGGGGTGGTTTGTATCTGTTTCTTAAAGGACGCCCGATTATTGGCTCAGCGAGTCTTGGATTGGCGGTGGCCCTCAAATGCACGCCTCTGGCTTTTGTGGTGTGGTTTGCATGGAAGCGGGCATGGAAAATGGCGGCACTCTCCCTGGTTTGGGCTTTCCTCTTTTTTCTAAGTCCCATGGCCATCATGGGACCGGGATCCTATTTTGAACACATCGGGGTTTGGGTTGAGAATGCCTCGCGTGGACTGACCTCACCGGACCCATCCCGTGGAGTCCTTGGCGAGGAGCCGCTTTCTAACCAAGCCCTGCGCCCCTCCATGGCCAGGTATTTGATGACATTGCCCGAGGGGCATGCCGGTCGGCTGACAGGGTGGGGTCATGCTGACTTTTTTGACCTGGCACCAGAGTCCGCGAATTTAGGAATCCGGATTATTACTGTGATGCTTCTTCTGGGGTTTGGGTGGGTGTGCCGCAGACCGTTTGATCGGAGCGATCCGTCGTGGGTGTGGGAATTTTCGACTGTGGGTATCCTGATGGCCATCCTCTCACCGATTGCGTGGGAGCAACATTTTGTTGTATGCCTTCCTGCGTTTTACCTGCTGGTCAAAGCCTGGGCTCAGGGAGTCATGACTTCAAAAACAAGCAAAGCCCTACTTGTGGGGATTTTCGTTTTGCTTGTGGTCACAAACCGGGGCGTCACAGGAAAATTGCTTTCCAATCTAACCAGCAGCTATCACCTGCCGACTGCGATCTTACTGGTTCTTGCAGGCCTTACGTTGGTGGTCGGGAGGAATCAGCGCCGGCATTTTTCAAAATCCAGTTGATCGTTTTGTCAGCAAGCCGGTCCATCGCCTCAACAGCCATGGCAAGATGCTCCTCCTTGGTGTCTTCAATTTTGTTGTGACTGATCCCATGGAGGCTCTGCACGAACATCATCACCGTGGGAACACCGGCACGGGCCACTTCTGCCGCATCGTGCAGCGGACCCGACGGTAGGCGAAATCCGGTTCCACTTGTTTCGCGAACAGCCTCATCGCAGAGATCAATAAGTTCGGAATGAAATGGGATCGGTTCAATTTGCCAGAGCCGCTCCCAAACGACTTCGGTTTTTGTTTCCATGGCAAAGCGCTCTGAAGCCGCTTGAGCCTCGCTGAGCATGGCTTGCAGAGCCAAAGGATCGAGGTGACGCTGATCCAGAGTGATCCGGCACTCCGCAACGACGCTGGTGACGATACCTGGTTTGGTTGTGCAGGAACCGATGGTGCAGACGCCTCCGTGTTTTTCTGCAATCCGGTAAATTTCCGGACTCATTTTCGCGGCGGCCAGAAACGCATCACGACGGCGGTTCATGGGTGTGCTGCCTGAGTGTGCGGCCTGACCGAGGAAGGTGATGGTATGACGTTCCACGCCAAAAGTTCCGAGCACTGCACCGAGAGGAAGGTCAAGGTCGAGGAGAACCGGTCCTTGCTCAATATGAAGTTCCAAATAGGCCGCCGCATTCTTCAACTCTCGCCCGCAGTCCTTCACTGTCTCGAATGCGATCCCCTGGGATTTCAACGCATCGGGCAGAACCATTCCGCTTTCGTCCTTTAAAAAACGGGCTTCCTCCATGTTCAAGTTTCCCGAGCAGGCCGAGGACCCAAAGAGGCTCTTTCCAAAGCGGGCTCCTTCCTCATCCGCCCAATCCACCAGGCGAATGGTCACCGGCGGACGACCAGCTGCGGACAACCTTCGCAGTATTTCCAACCCGGCCAGTGTGTTCAGACAACCATCCAACCAGCCACCATTCGGCACAGAATCAAAATGCCCGCCAATCAGCAACGCCTCGGGTCGCGCTCCCACAAGAGTTGCCCAAAAATTTCCGGCTTCATCCCGGTGGGTCTCCACCGGCAGCTCTGACAACTTGCAAGCCAGCCATTTTCTGGCACGAGACCAGACCGGCGTGAACGCAACCCTCTGGGCTCCCCGGTCGTCCCCGGTCAAGGACCGAAGATCCTTCAACTCGGTGATAGTCCTCTGAGGGTCCAATGGCATCATCATATTTATTGTTCCGGGCTCATGAGTGAAGCCAGTCGGCATTTCAGACGGAAGAAGTAGTTGGCCCGTTCGTAGAGGTTCATATTTTCTTCGCGGGAAGCAGCGAAGTCCTTGTTGAACATGGCTTCCACGTCCTTGGCGAAGGTGGTGTCCTGGACGGCAGCGGCCAGTTCAAAGTTGATCATGAACGAGCGGTAGTCGAGATTCACCGAGCCGACGATGGCGAGGTCCGAATCGGCGAGGAGGACCTTTTGATGCATGAAGCCCTCTTTCATTCTCCAGATGCGGACGCCGGCTTCGCGCATTTGGGGGTAGAGAGTAAACGAGGAGAGCCATGGCATGAGATGGTCGGGTTTTCCCGGGAGGAGAATGCGGACATCCACTCCTCGGAGGGCGGCGTGAGCGAGGGCGGTGCGTGTGGCGGGGTCCGGCACAAAATATGGGCTGGCGATCCAGAGGCGTTCGCGCACATCGTGCATGATTTCGAGGTAAACTGCAGGGGCCACATGCCATGTTTGCGCGGGGCCTGAAGCAAACGGCAGAACGCGCTGGGTTCCGCAGTCCCGTGGCTCGCAGGTCAGTTCGGGGATATTGCCCGCTGCGTAGTTCCAATCTTCAAAAAAGGCAATGAGCAGGGAGGTGGCGGCGGGTCCCTCGATGCGGAGGTGAGTATCCCGCCATGCCCCGAGCGGCCCGAGGCCGAGGTATTCGTCCCCGGCGTTCAGCCCTCCAACAAAGCCGACATGACCATCCACCAGCACCAGTTTGCGGTGATTCCGGAAATTGATTTGGAACCGGCGGCCCCGTTCCCGGTTGGTAACAAATTCCTTCACATGCACACCCGCCGAGCGAAGTGGCCCGATCCAGTGTTCATCGAGTCCCTTCGATCCCACGGCATCGTATAGCACATAACAGGTTACTCCGCGTGAAGCGGCATTCAGCAGGGATTCCTGCAATTTTTTTCCAAGGCCGTCATTGTGAATTATATAAAACTGAACCACCACAAAGTTGGTGGCCTTGGAAATGCCCTCAAAAATCGCCTCAAACGTGGCTTCTCCATCCACGAGGAGTCGGACCGAATTGCCGCCGATTGCGCCCATACCACGAAGGTTTCGCGCCATGCGCTCGGAGTCTGAGTATTTGTGGGTGAAGGCCGAATAGTGATTCTCAAAGCTTGCGAGCACGCGTGCAGATGCTTTGTCCAAGGCACTGGATTTGTCTGTGCCCATTGAGACATAGCCGGAAAAAACCGACTGACCGAACACCCAGAAGAGCGGGATGGCCACAATGGGAAGCAAAACCAGCGCGAGGCCCCAGCCTATGGCTGATTGGGGGGTTCGAGCGGTCATCACCGCATGAAGGGCGTACCAGACCCCGGCGATCTGAATCACCAAAAGGGCAGGCCCCCAAAGGGCAACGAGTGAATCAAAAATCATATGCAAGCCTTCAATCCGCGAGCAGGGATTCCCGCTTTTTTTTCAGCAGGGTCATGACCCGGTCTCGTGAGAGTGTGTGAATCACATCCTCGCGAGTGAGCCAGCCCTTTCTGGCCACCTCGGTCCCAATGCGCAAATCGGCAAGACCCTCGGTTGAGTGGGCATCCGGATTGATCGAACATTGGACACCCAATTTCCGTGCCGCTGGCCACCATGTCCAGTCCATCTCCAGGCGGCGGGGATTGGCATTCAATTCGATGATTGTTCCCGTGCCGGCGGCTGCTTCAAGAATTGCAGGCACATTGACCGCATAGGGATCGCGGGTCAGCAGGAGGCGTCCGGTCAGATGCCCGAGCATCGTGGCATAAGGATTCTGCATGGCGCGAATGATGCGGTCCGTCATGTCCTTCTCTGAGAGCGTGAACGAGCTGTGAATTGAAATGACCGCATAGTCGAGTTGGGCGAGGACTTCATCCGGATAGTCCAATGTCCCGTCCTTCCGGATATCACATTCTGTGCCTGCAAAAATCCAGAGGTCGGAACCATGGGTTTTGTTCCATGACCGGATTTCTTCAAGCTGACCGAGGAGGCGTTCTTCGCTGAGTCCGTTGGCTTGAACCGAGCTTTTGCTGTGGTCAGCGATCCCCAGATATTCGAGGCCCAGTTCGCGGGCGGCTTCGGCCATTTGTTCCAGCGTGGCGCGGCCATCACTTGCGGTTGTGTGATTGTGGAAGGTGCCACGAAGGTTCGTCCATTCGAGGAGCCGGGGCAGTTCATGATTTTCCGCAGCTTCAAACTCCCCAAGATTTTCGCGCAGTTCCGGCGGCACGAAATCG
>JBGSVX010000643.1:0-4070 GCA_041752795.1 Terrimicrobiaceae bacterium | reverse complement strand
CGAGGAGTTCATTGGTGTTGTTGATTGTGAGTGGCAGGTCCTGTCCGCCTCGGAGAATGTGGATGGGCCGGGATTTTTGGGACACGAAAAACGGTGCATCGCCATCGCGGTAGGCGTAGCGGGTGAGACGGGCCATGTCCTCTGCCGTGGAAAAGGGAAGTGTTTCATCACCTGCATCCAGACCGGTGGGATTGAGAAACAGGGTGCGTTTCATTTTCAGACCCCGTGCGAGGGCGTTCATGTGCGACACAAAGTTCTCAATCGGCGAAAGGTTCTCGGGATTTGGCAGGCGGGATCCGGCATGGTACGCGAGGGCTGTGGCCGAGATGTTGTCCGAAACGAGCAGAGCGCAATACAGGAGATCTCTCAGGCTGAGCGAATCGCCCTCCTGCAGACCAACCGGGTTTGCACCGCCAGCGCGCATGGCAATCGCTGGAATGCTGACCACCGTGCCGAGGTCGAGCTTTCCAAGCGAGTCCATATCCAACACAACCAAGGCGGTTGCCAGCTTTGTGAGGCTTGCGATCTGACGTTTTTCATCACCATTTTTTGAAGCCAGCACACGTCCGGTTTCTTTGTCCACGATGATGTAGGCATCAGCGGCGAAGGACGGCATGGCAAAAGCGGTCAGCGCACAAAGGACAATGGCGAGAGCGCAACCGGGAATTTTTAAAACAAAAGAAAATGATTTCACGCCGCGCAGACTAGCTTGAGAATTTTTCCATTCAATCCCTTTGTGTGGGATTTACCCGCGTCTTTGAATCGCGGCGAGCAGGCGTCCGGTCTCGCGGTCCTGAGCGCGCTCCTTGAGGGCAGCGCGTTTGTCGGAAGCGGCTTTTCCTTTGCCAACACCGATCTCGACTTTCACACGGCCCATTTTCCAATACATGCGAAGGGCAACGAGGGTTCTTCCGGCTTGGTCCACCTCGGAGGCGAGGTGTTCGATTTCCCGGCGATGGAGGAGGAGTTTTCTGGGACGGCGGGGTTCGTGTTGTTCATGACTTGCCCGCACGTAGGGTTGGATGTCGCAGTCGAAGAGGAAAAGTTCCTTGCGCTGGACTTTGGCATAGGAGCCCTGAAGCTGGACATGACCCGATCGGATCGATTTGACCTCGGTTCCCAGCAATTCCACGCCCGCCTCGAATTTTTCGAGAATGTGGTAATCGTGGAAGGCTTTACGGTTGGTGACAATATCTGCGGACATTTTAATGAGTCCGCTGCCCTTGCCCCTGCCCCATGGGAAGGGTTATTCTTCGGACAACGGAATGGTCAGGACGGCTGGTGTGAAAACCAGTTTGCCTTGGGCGATTTCGGCAAGGGCAATGTCCATGAGTCCCATGCGGGGATCCACGGCGACCATGGGGCGGCTGCTCGCACTGAGCTGGCGAACCCTTTTGGACACCATGTTGATGAGGACTTGAGGATCGGAAATCACTTTGGAAGCTTCGTCGAAAAGTTGGCTGTTCATTAAATCACTCCCCGGGAATTGAGGAATTGTTAGAGTGCGCGATGAAGCTGGGATGTCAATCGTGATCTGAAAGATTTTTTGGAAAAAATTTCCAGCGGGAATTGCTTTCAAACCCCGGTGCGCTTGGAATTTGGTCAGGGTGGGGTATGGTGACCGGCCATGATATCCAACCGCCTTGCCTCGGAAACTTCCCCTTACCTCTTGCAGCATGCTTCAAATCCTGTTCATTGGATGCCATGGAGCGAGCAGTCGTTTGCACTGGCCCGCTCGGAAAACAAGCCGGTTTTTCTCTCGATCGGGTATTCGACGTGCCATTGGTGTCACGTGATGGCGCACGAGTCTTTTGAAAATCCGGCTACGGCGGAAATCCTGAACCGGGAATTTGTGAGCATCAAAGTGGACCGTGAGGAGCGTCCGGACGTGGACCGTCTTTATATGGCTTTTGTACAGGCGACGACCGGTTCGGGCGGGTGGCCGATGAGTGTGTGGCTCACGCCGGATGGAGAACCATTTTATGGTGGCACGTATTTTCCGCCGGAGGACCGGTATGGGCGAGCGGGATTTCCACGGGTGCTGGAGGCAATTGCGCAAACATGGAAAACCAAGGAGCAGGAAGTCCGGGGTCAGGCCACCAATGCGCTTTCTGCTCTCGCGGAGTTGCATCCGGCGAATTTTTCCGGACTGCCCGAAGGCCTTGCCGTCCGGACCGTGGAAGACTTTTCGAGGGGATTTGATGCCACGCATGGCGGATTTGGTGGAGCGCCCAAATTTCCGAGGCCATCGGTTTTCACATTTTTGATGAGAACCAAGGAAGGTGGAACCCGGCCTCATGAAATGACTTTTCGGACTTTACGCATGATGTGCGCCGGCGGGGTGCGGGATCAATTGGGCGGAGGATTTCACCGCTACTCAGTGGACCGGTTTTGGCATGTTCCTCATTTTGAAAAAATGTTGTACGATCAAGCCCAGATGGCCGTTGCGCTCACCGAGGCGTGGCAGGCAACCAAGGATGAGACATTTCGCAAAGCAGCGATGGACACCCTGGATTATGTGCTGAGGGACTTGAGTCACCCGGAGGGCGGATTCTACTCAGCCGAGGATGCAGACAGTGTGCTGGCTCACGATTCGACCGCTCACGCCGAAGGAGCCTTTTACGTTTGGACACGCGAGGAGGTTGAGAAGCTCCTTCCACCCGAGGATTTTGCGGCGCTCTGCCTGCACTTCAGTGTTTTTCCAGATGGCAATGCGCCGGATGGGTCTGACCCCCAGGGAGAATTTGATGGGAAAAATATCCTGCATCAGAACGGCACGCTCCGGGACTCTGCCTCCGCCTTAAAAATGGAACCAGAATTCCTGTTGGCTTCCCTCGAACGCTCGCGGTCTGCACTCCTCGCTGCACGAAACAAAAGACCCCGTCCTCATTTGGATGACAAAATTCTCACGGCATGGAACGGGCTCGCAATCAGCGCCTTTGCCAAAGCCGGTGCAGCATTCTCCGAACCACGCTATGTGGAGGCTGCATCACGGGCCGCAAAATTTGTGAATGAAAAACTGCTGGATTCAAAAACAGGAGAACTCCGTCGCTCATGGCGGGGCCATTGCTCCGGCATCCCGGCCTTCTGCGAAGATTATGCGTTTTTGATTGCAGGCCTGCTGGACCTCTATCAGGTGAATGCTGATGCCTGCCTGCTTACCCGCGCCCTTGCGCTGCAAAAGGCACAAGAGGCCGCATTTGCTGATGAAAAATCGGGAGGGTATTTCCTGAACCGGGCAGGGGACCCGCTTCTTCCGGTGCGAGTCAAAGGCGATCATGATGGTGCCGAACCGCTGGCCGACTCGGTCTCGGCATGGAATCTCCTGACTCTCTCGCGCCTCACTCACAACCCGGATTTTGAAAAGCGAGCCCAAGAAATTTTCCGGGCCTGGGCCGCCGCCATGGAACAATCCCCCACCGCGTTTCCCTGCATGCTTTCAGCACTCGGATATTCGGAAACCCCGCCGCGTCAGGCTATCGTCACCGGCCCCTTCTTAGATTCCGCCAAACTTCGCCATGCCCTGCATCAGGATTTTCATCCCGGTCTGATTGTCATTCATGCTGAAGCCGCCATCCCAGAAATGGAATCACCAACCCTCGTCTCACTCCATGGCCACCGGACAGCCGTTCTCATTTGCAAAGATTTTGCATGCCAGACCCCCTCACTCACCCCCGAGGACGTTCGTGCTGCATTGGAGGAGGGTGAATGAAATTCTTTTCGCAAATCGCTTGCAATTGATGTGCTGGCCAAATATTGCAAACAACTTGCAATATGAAAACTCCTGCCTGCTTAGCCATAGCCGCCATCCTCATTCACGCCTCTCCACTCTTTGCTCATGGACCGGGGCACAGTCATGGAGCAAGGGAAACCACCACAGAAGTGAACGAGGCCCAGGATTTGGGAACAGGGCGGACGGGAACGCATGCCGGGCACGGTCATGAGGAGGTTTCGCCAACAGGGAAATCTTTCAAAGCCCCGGTAGTGGAAGCTGAGCGCTGGTGGGGTGCCTCCCTTCAAACAGGGTGGGAGAGCCGTCATGTCCACTACGGAGTGGATGAAACCGGCCC
>JBGSVX010000642.1:0-1506 GCA_041752795.1 Terrimicrobiaceae bacterium | reverse complement strand
ACCACGCTCCATCCATTGCCAAGTCCCAACGCTATTCCAAAAAGTTTATTCGCATCCATAGGTTCAATTCCTCGCATGCCTGTTCCCTTTGCGCCAGCAATCAATCCCCGGTCCGAAGGACCCCATCATCTCCCCCCCCCGGAACGCCTGGCGCGGCGAGCGCTGCGGGGTTTGGGGGCGCACAGCCCCCATCAAACCGGTTCGTTTCACCCACTCATTTCGACGAAGCGCCGAATTCTTTTTGAAGACTTCCTCATGCATCGGCCTGAGCATCGATGGCCCCGCATTTGTGCACGATGTGCACCGCAAGACACGTCAGGGCAAAGGCACTCATGAGGCGGCTTTGCGCGGAGCCCGCCTGCTCACAGCTCATGGCATTTCGTTTCATGTGATTGCCGTGGTTTCCGAAGCATCCCTTGATCACGCGGATGCCATCTTTGATTTTTTTGCAGACAACAACATGGTCCGCTTCGGATTCAATGTGGAGGAGCAGGAAGGCATTCACACCTCATCCAGCCTCACCGATTCACACGCTCAAAAGGTGGACGCTTTCTTTCGTCAAATGTTCCTCCGTCAAAAGCAGGCTGGCGGAAAAGTCAGAATCCGGGAATTTGATTTTGCTCTGCAGCGAATTGGAGCCTCCCGCGACGGAGCGGAGGAGCAATTTGTTTATGAAAATGAACAGGTCCGCCCATTTGGAATTCTGAGTGTGGACTGGCAGGGCCGCTTCTCCACCTTCTCACCGGAGATGCTGGGCGTTTCGACTCTGGAATACGGAGACTTTATCTTTGGCAGGATCCCGGAGAATCGGTTGGCCGATGCACTGCAATCAACAGCTTTCCTGGATTCCCAGGCGGCCATCGCCCGCGGCGTAGAAAAATGTCGCGCGTCCTGTTCGTTTTTCAAAGTTTGCGGGGGAGGCGCGCCAGCCAACAAGTATTTTGAAAATGGCTCCTTCGATTCGACAGAAACCGCTTACTGCCGTCATGTGATTCAGTTGCCGGTTCGTGTGGTTTTGGAAGATCTGGAGGCAAGCCTCTCAGTGGGAGCAGATTAATTTATTCGTTAAATACTTGGTTTGAGCTTGAATTTACCAGGTCAAGAATAAATTCAAATGGGTTTTTCCCGTAGGCTTTGCAAATTGTGAGGAACTCCAGCAAGTCAACTCTACGTTCGCCCCGCTCAATATCAGAAATAAAGCTTTGTCTCACTTTTAGAGCCGCCGCCGCTTCAACTTGAGACAGTTGTGCCTGCTTTCGCATGAGTCGAATCAACTTCGTAAACTTGATGTGCTGCTCGGAATGAAGGGTTTTGACAATTTCGATTGGCCAGTTCGATAAATCCAATTCAGGACGGATTTTTGATGCTGGAACACTTTTGGCCACAGACCTGTTCTCCCACGGTTTAAAGAATATCGAAAAAACCGATAGTTTCTTGACCGTTGCCCACAAATTTGGTTCAATAAGGCACGACTTCTATTTGCGCCAAGTTTTTCAAATGGCATTA
>JBGSVX010000641.1:0-3536 GCA_041752795.1 Terrimicrobiaceae bacterium | reverse complement strand
ATCACTCGCAAGCTGGCCGATGTGGGGGACCTTGCTTCGCCGGGTAAACCCCTCATCGAGATGGAAGACCCTGCGGCCTTGCGTCTGGAAGCCGCCGTGCCGGAAGCAATCATTGACCGGGTCGCTCTTGGCTCCAAGTTGATTGTTCGCATTGGCAACAAAGAACTCGAAGGCATTGTGCGCGAGATGTCCCCCACTGCAGATCCCAATAGCCGCACACTGCTTGTCAAACTTGATCTCCCGCCGACACCCGGCCTGCGAACTGGTCAGTTCGGACGCGTCGCCGTGCCTGTGGCAGAAACCTCGGTCCTGCGCGTGCCTGCTTCCGCAGTGCTTCAAAAGGGTCAGATGGAATTTGTTTTCATTCGAAATGGAAACCACGCGCAATTGCGCATTGTGAAAACTGGCAAGCCAACCGGTGAAGAAATTCAAATTCTTTCGGGGGTCAGTGCCGGCGAGGAGGTCATCACATCCGGAGTTGAATCCCTTGTGGATGGCCAGCCAATCGAGGTCCGGACATGAGCGAACCTCTTGGCATCGCGGGGCGTGTTGCCCGCGCGTTTATTAACTCCAAGCTGACGCCATTAATTATGGTCACGTCGATTCTTCTCGGCGTGGCGGCTGTCGCTCTTCTTCCCCGCGAGGAAGAGCCCCAGATCAAGGTGCCCATGATTGATGTGTTGGTCTCCATGCCGGGGACCGGATCAAAAGAAATCGAGCAGCGGGTCACCCGCCCGATGGAAAAACTCCTCTGGGAGATTCCCGGCGTGGAATACATTTACTCGACGTCGAGTCCGGGTCAGAGCCTTGCCATTGTGCGTTTTGTGGTCGGCTCAGATGCCGCGCAGAGTGTCGTTGCGCTGAATCAAAAATTGCAGGCTAACTTTGATATTCTTCCTCATGGTGTCACGCAGCCATTGATCAAGGTGCGGTCGATTGATGATGTGCCGATTTTGGCGCTGACCCTTCACAGCGCCACGCAGGATCATCTGACTCTGAGGAGACTCGCTGCCGAGGTGGATGATGCCATCAAGCAGGTCCCCATGGTTGCCGAGACAAAAATTTTGGGAGGGGCGCGCCGCGAACTGCGCATTCTGCTTGATCCCACGCGCCTGGCTTCGCGTGGCCTCACGCCCGCCGGATTGATTCCGATCCTCAAGCAGGCCAACCGTCAGTTCACATCCGGCGGACTCACCAGCGAAAATAAGGAACTTATTATCGAGACCGGAGCCTTTCTGCAAAATGCGGAGGATGTTGGCAATGTGGTTGTTGGAGTTTTTCAGGGCACGCCAATTTATCTCCGGGATGTGGCGGACATTGTGGATGGAGCCGAGGAAGCTTCCAACTACGTGTTTTTTGGTGACAAGAATCACCCGCAGGAACCGGCGGTGACCATCACAGTGGCCAAGCGTCCCGGCGTGAATGCAATTGATGTCGCACATCAGGTTCTCAAAAAAGTTGAGAGCCTGAAGGGCGTGGTGATTCCTTCCGATGTTTCGGTGGCTGTCACCAGGGACTACGCGGAGACCGCTGCCGAAAAATCCAACGAGTTGCTATTTCATATGTTGATTGCCGTGGTGGGGGTTTCCGTGCTTGTCCTGCTGACCCTTGGCTGGCGCGAGTCCATCGTGGTGGGCATTGCGATCCCGTGTACTCTCGCTCTCACGCTTCTTGTGTTTTACCTCTACGGCTACACGCTGAACCGGATCACATTGTTTGCGCTCATATTTTCGATTGGGATCCTCGTGGATGATGCCATCGTGGTGGTTGAAAACATCGTGCGGCATTATCATTTGCCCCAGAACCGTGGCCGCGGAGCCGCTCAGATCGCGATTGAAGCGGTCAATGAAGTTGGCAACCCGACGATCTTGGCAACCTTTGCGGTGATTGCAGCCGTGCTGCCCATGGCCTTTGTTGGCGGGCTCATGGGGCCTTACATGCGGCCAATTCCCATTGGCTCCAGTGCGGCCATGATATTTTCCCTGGCTATTGCATTCATTGTGACCCCATGGGCCGCCATTCGCATTTTGAAACGTGTCAAGGATTCGGGAGAGAAGGAGTCCGCAAATACCCCACATTCCCACTTTGAGCACGAGGAGGATTTTTTCACGCGATTCTATCGGAGAATCATGGGGCCCTTGCTTTCCCATCCTCGCTGGCGCTGGACATTCCTTGCAGCGATCGTTGGCCTGCTACTGGGATCGTTGGCCCTTGTTGGCATCGGGTTTGTAAAAGTGAAAATGTTGCCCTTTGACAACAAGAGTGAGTTTCAAATTATTCTGAATATGCCTGAGGGCAGTGCCCTTGAGCGCACGACCCAGGCCGCCATGGAAATCGCAACCGCCATTCGCGACGAACCGGAAGTGAAAGATTATCAGGTGTATGCCGGGGTCTCGTCACCGTTCAATTTTAACGGGCTCGTGCGTCATTATTTTATGCGGGCCGGAGCGAGTGTGGCCGATATTCAAGTCAACCTTGTCGGCAAAGGAGAACGCAAAGCGAAGAGTCATGATATTGCCAAGCGCATTCGTCCGCGCGTGGCCGGGATCGCGGAAAAATTTGGTGCGCGGGTTGCGGTGGCTGAAGTGCCTCCGGGGCCTCCCGTGTTGCAGACACTGGTTGCCGAAATTTACGGGCCCACCGAGGAGGCCCGGCTAAAGCTCGCCGCGAAGGTGCGTGAGGTTTTCAAAAGTGTGGATGGGGTCGTTGATGTGGACTGGTATGTCGAAGCCGACCAACCCAAGGCCAGATTTGTGATCGACAAAGAAAAGGCCGCTCTGAATGGAATCAGTGCCGAGACGATTTCCCAAACTCTGCAAATTGCGGTGGGAGGTCAGTCGATTGATTTGCTCCACCTCCCAAGAGAGAAAGACGATGTGAACATCACACTGGAACTGCCTCGTTCCTCGAGGGTCACCCCCGAAGAGTTGCTTGCGCTGAGAGTGCGTTCCGGGGATGCCAATGCCCTGCCCGAACCCGGCACCTCCGCCGAAAAACCGCTCGTGCCGCTTCGTGAGTTGGTTTCCATCGAAAACACGATCACCGACAAAAGCATTTACCACAAAAACCTGATGCCTGTGACCTATGTGATCGGGGATGTGGCGGGAACTATCGAAAGTCCGGTTTATGCCATCTTGAAGATGAACAGTGCTCTCGCAAAAATTGACACGCGGGAATTCGGCGGTGATGGAAGTAAACTCGAAATCTACAATTCGACACTTCCCTTCTCCGGGGACCAGCCATCCATGAAATGGGATGGAGAATGGCATATCACGATTGAAGTTTTCCGCGATCTTGGGACGGCCTTTGCGGCAGTCCTGGTCCTGATTTATGTGCTGATGGTTGGATGGTTCCGATCGTTCCTCACACCACTGATTGTGATGGCAGCGATTCCATTTTCGCTGGTGGGAATCCTTCCGGCCCACGGAATGTTGGGGGCGTTTTTTACGGCAACGTCCATGATTGGTTTCATGGCGGGCGCGGGCATTGTCGTTCGCAACTCAATCATTCTTGTGGACTTCATTGAGCTGCGATTG
>JBGSVX010000640.1:0-6282 GCA_041752795.1 Terrimicrobiaceae bacterium | reverse complement strand
TCCCCGTTCTGGAATCACGGGATTCCCGCCTGATCTTACAATTTCGCAAGGTAGGAGGAAATATCCTCGGCCAGCCGGAGACTGATTCCCTGCACCGCAGCCATTCGCTCCGGCGAAGCTTTTCGCAAGCGTTCAACGGAGCCGAACTTTTCCAGGAGCGCCTTTTTGCGTGCTTCGGAGACTCCTGGAATATCATCCAGCAGACTTTCGCGAACCCGGCGCTTGAGTAGGAGGGTGTGGTACCCATTGGCGAAGCGGTGGGCTTCGTCGCGGATGCGCTGAAGTAATTTGAGGGCTCCACTATCCGCCGGGAGGCGCAGGGGAAGTGGTCGTCCCGGACGGTAAATTTCTTCAAATTCTTTTGCGAGACCGATGATTGGGATTTCAAAAAGTCCGAGGCGTTGGAGTTCTGTGCAGGCGCTGGAAAGTTGGCCGCGTCCTCCATCAACGATGATGAGGTCCGGAAGGCGGGAGGCGGTTCCCGCTGTTTCCGCATTTCGCTGGGCTTGTTCCAAAGGCGATTCTTGCGAGAGGTCGTCAGCCTCTGGAGCATTATCTTTCAGTACTCTCCGATACCTCCTGCGCACGACCTCGGCCATGCTGGCAAAGTCGTTCTGACCTTTGGTTCCAGTGATTCGAAACCGCCGGTAGTTGTCGCGGTCGGGCGTGCCATTCCTGAAACGCACCATGCTGGCCACAATGTGTGTGTTGCTGATATTTGAAATATCAAAGCACTCCATAAACTCAGGTGGACGCCCGAGGCCGAGTTCCCCTGCAAGTGCCGCGAGGTCCTCCACCGGATTGATGGCCCGGGGCAGTGTCTTGCGCGTGAATCGGGTCATGGGCTTTGTTGTCTGACGCAAGTCATCCAACAAATTCCGAAGGGAGGCCGCACGCTCAAAATCCAAACGAGCCGCCGCAGCCTGCATATCTGACTCGACTTGATCAATCATTTTCTGGGAGGCCCCATCCAAAAATTCGCAGGCCTCATCAATGCGCTTCAAATACTCCTCCCTGGTTATTTTTCCAACGCACGGGGCACTGCATTTTTTGATGATATGATCCAGGCAATGACGGTAATCGCGCTCGCCGGGATCATGCGGACGGCAGGACCGGATTCCAAAATTCTTGCGGATGGCATTCAGCGTGGCACGAAGAGCTCCACTGTGTGCGAAAGGGCCGAAGTAACGGGCTCCGTCCTCCTTTTTCAGGCGGGTGAGTTGAAATCGAGGCCATGGCTCGTCAGGGTTAACCCGCACAAGAAGGAATCGTTTGTCATCCCGGAAACTGATATTGTATTTTGGGCGGAATTCTTTGATGAGGCGTCCTTCGTAGAGCACGGCCTCGGCATCGCTTTTGACCGTGTGAAATTCAAATTCCCAGATGCTGTCAATGAGAGCACGCGTTTTGATATCCGCTCCTGTCTTTCCCGATGGGGTGAAATAATTGGCCAATCGCTTGCGGAGGTCTCTGGCTTTCCCGACATAGATCACCCGTTTGAGCCGGTCCCTCATCACATAAATCCCCGGCCTGTGCGGCACATCCCGGAGTCTGGCCTGCAGGTCGGGTTTTTGGGAGTCGGGAGTCATGAAACGCGAAGTCTAATCTCTATTCGCCTACTTTTCGAGTGATACTCTGTGGAACATTGGAGTGCAAGATTGCCATCGGCACGGCAGAACGTACACAATGCCCACCTTGCAGACTCCTGACACATTATTTTTGATTGCCGGCAGCGGTCGCTACCCGGGCCTTGTTGTAGAAGAGGCGCGGAAGGCCGGGGTGCGACGGATTTGTGCGGCGACGTTTGATGGCGAGACAGCTCAAGAGACTCTCGCCGCCGTGGATGAGGTCTTTCCCGTGCGGGTGGGTCAGTTGGGACGCCTCCTTGATGCCGCCAAAAAAAGTAAGGCGTCCGCGGCTATGATGGTTGGTCAGATCGCGCCGAAAAATCTCTTCGACCTGCGCCCGGATCTGAAGGCTCTCGTGTTGCTCGCAAAACTGAAACGTCGAAATGCTGAAACGCTCTTTGGGGAAGTGGCACGGCAGTTGGACCTAGTCGGCGTGGAACTCTTGGCCGCAACAACCTTTCTGGAAAGCCACATGGCACCCGCAGGTCACATTGCCGGCCCGTCTCCCAAGGCACGCACTTTGGAAGACATTCGCTATGGATTTTCCATCGCCAAAGAAACCAGCCGCTTGGACATTGGTCAATCGGTGGTTGTAAAAAATGGGACGGTTCTGGCCGTTGAGGCGTTTGAAGGAACCGATGCCTGCATGCTGCGTGGAGGCGGGCTCGGTCGCGGCGTAGCCACATTGGTCAAAGTCACAAAACCCAATCAGGACATGCGTTTTGATGTGCCAGTGTTGGGGGTGAGGAGCCTGGAAACCGCCGTGCAGGCTGGCGTAATGACGCTGGCTGTCGAAGCCGGGAGGACTCTTCTCCTAGATTTTCCCGTGGTGTGCGCCCAAGCCGCCCGCGACGGACTAACCCTTTACGGAATCGAATCATGAAAAATCTACGAACAGGAGTTGTCGGCATCGGCCACATGGGCGCCAATCACGCAAGGGTTTATTCCGAACTGACCGGCTCCACGTTTTCAGCGGTGTATGATATTGATCCCGAAGCCTGCCGACTGGCCGCAAAAAAATTCGGTGTGCATGCGGCGACCTCGCTGGAAGATTTTGCCGGGCATGTGGACGCCGCCACAATCTGTTCGCCGACGGTGACGCATTTTGACATCGGTTGCTTTTTGCTGGCGCAAGGAAAGCACCTCCTGATCGAAAAGCCCATTGCCGACACCCCGGAACATGCTCACGAATTGTCCCGCCTCGCCGCAGAAAACAATTGTGTCCTGCAAGTCGGGCATATCGAACGATTCAATCCGGTTCTGGCCGCCTTGGAGAGCAAACTGCAAAATCCCCGCTTTCTCGAGGTGACCCGGCTGTCTCCCTACCCGAACCGCAGCACAGACATCGGCGTCGTGCTCGATCTCATGATTCATGACATTGAAATTATCCTGCACCTCGTGAGGTCACCGATTGTGAGTGTGGATCCTGTCGGTATTTCCGTGCTCAGCAAAGGCGAAGACATCGCAAACGTGCGCTTTCATTTTGAAAATGGCTGCGTGGCCAACCTGACCGCCAGTCGGATCAGTCAGGAAAAGGTTCGAAAAATCCGGGTCTTCCAGGAAAATGCCTACGTCTCCCTCGATTACCAAAATCAATCCGGTTACCTCCTCCGCTTGGCCGAAGCCTCGGAGCGGGAAAGTTCCACCATTGAAAAACTCATTGGCCTTGCCTCGGACTCAGCAATCACCACCGAAGTCCACGGTCGCAAAATTGTGAGAGAGCCGGTCGAGGTCAGCAAAGGCGAACCTCTCCGCATCGAGTTGTCGCACTTTTTGGAATGCGCCAGCGCCGGCAAAACACCCAAAGTGACGGGTCAGTCCGCCGCCGCCGCCCTTGATATTGCTCTTGAGATCACCCGCCGCATCCAGGAAGCCGATCCGCGGTCTAGAAACTTGTCCTGAAACCCACAATCATCTCATGCTTGCAAAACGAATTATCCCCTGCCTTGACGTCACGGACGGCCGGGTTGTGAAAGGCACGAAATTTTTAGACCTGCGCGATGCGGGTGATCCGGTCGAGTGTGCCAGCGCATATGATGCCCAAGGGGCGGATGAATTGGTGTTTCTGGATATCACGGCTTCCTCCGATGGGCGGGCAACGATGGTGGATGTGGTGGGGCGGACGGCCGAACGGTGTTTCATGCCTCTGACCGTTGGGGGAGGCATCCGGGCTGTGGAGGATTTTCGGACGATGTTGCTGGCCGGGGCGGACAAAGTCAGCGTGAATACTTCCGCTCTCAAGGAACCGGATTTGATTTCAAGGGCGGCCAATGTCTGTGGGTCCCAGTGCGTGGTGGTTGCCATCGATGCCAAGCGGGATGGTACCGGCCGCTGGACCGTTTATACCCACGGTGGACGCAATCCCACTGGGATTGATGCCGTGGAATGGGCCAAAGAAGCTGCCCGGCGGGGTGCGGGCGAAATTCTTTTAACCAGCATGGACGCTGACGGAACCTGCGATGGCTACGATCTTGGATTGACCGCTGCCGTTTCTTCAACCGTCGAGATTCCCGTGATTGCAAGTGGAGGAGCCGGAGAACTCTCCCACCTTGCCCATGTGCTGGCCGAAGGGAAAGCCGACGCCGTGCTTGCCGCCAGCATTTTCCACTTCGGGAAATTTACCATCGCCCAGGCGAAGGAATACCTCGATCAGCAAGGAATTCCGGTGCGAAGGGAATATTCAAATTGACCCAAGACCATGCCGGGTAAGCATCGGGTTTCGATTTCATCAAACCCCGACAGGCAGAGTATCAAACTGCATCTGGCAAAACTTGGATCATTGGCGAGATGCCAATGCCACGAGGCATCGGCATCTTGCCGATGTTCTGGGTCCACTTATTCTGCAGAGATGGCATCAGTAAAATTGAGCAACACGCTGCACTTTTTGTAAGGCGGTGGGGACCCTCGGTGGAGAATTTGGATTCTGTTTTACGATAACGGTCGGAACGACCGTTCCCCTTGATTTTTTCGTGGATTTCGCTGCTTTCGCGGGCAGTGGGTTTGGAGGGGGTGGGGGCTATTGTTTCCTCTACTCTGTGATCAGTTTTTTTTGTTCATGGCGGCGGTGAACCAATCGACTTGGGGGGCGCTGCGGGAATTGTCTGAGCGGTAATTTTTGGTGTCGCGTGAGGAGCCCTCGCGGCGGGAGTCGGATTTTGGCCCGATCTCCGGGCTGGCTTTCATGGAAAGGGCGATGCGCTTGCGGGGCATGTCCACTTCGGTGACTGTGACCTGGACGCGCTGACCCACTTTGACGACATCTGCAGGATTTTTAACGAAGGTGTCCGAGAGTTGGCTGATGTGAACGAGGCCGTCTTGGTGCACGCCGATATCCACAAACGCTCCAAACGCAGTTACGTTGGTCACGAGCCCAGGCAATTTCATACCAGGTTTGAGGTCCTCCATTTTTTCGACACCATCTTGGAAACTGAATGCCTCGAATTGCTGGCGGGGATCACGACCCGGTTTGGCAAGTTCTTGAAGGATATCGGTCAGCGTCGGCAGGCCGACATCTTGAGTGACATATTTTTTAAGGTCCACCTTGGAGCGTTTTGTTGGGTCCTTGAGAAGATCCTGAACGGTTGCGCCCGTGTCGCGGGCAATCCGGTCCACGAGGTCATAACGTTCGGGGTGAACCGCGCTGGCATCGAGCGGGTGCTGACCATCCCGGATGCGGAGGAAGCCGGCTGCCTGTTCAAAGGCTTTTGGCCCAAGGCCTGAGACCTTGAGGAGTTCCTGACGGGATTTGAAGGGACCGTTGGTGTCCCGGTGTTCGACAATGCTGGCGGCTGTGCGGGAATTGAGGCCCGACACATAACTCAGCAGGTGTTTGCTGGCGGTGTTGAGTTCGACCCCCACATTGTTCACACAGGAAATCACGACATCATCCAACGAACGCTTGAGGGCGTTTTGCTCGACATCGTGCTGATACTGACCCACCCCGATGGATTTTGGATCGATTTTGACGAGTTCCGCAAGCGGATCCATCAGGCGTCGCCCGATGGAGACGGCGCCGCGCACGGTGATGTCATGGTTGGGAAATTCTTCACGGGCGATATCCGAGGCCGAATAAATTGAGGCTCCGGATTCATTCACGACAACAACCGGGATTGAGGGCGGGAGTTTAATTTTTTTGACAAATGTTTCCGTCTCACGGGAAGCCGTGCCATTTCCGATGGCGATGGCTTCCACCTTGTGTTTTTTGATCATCGAATGCAGCACCTCGGCGGCTTCGATTTGCTCGCGTGTGGATTTTTCCGGATAGACCACTTCATTTTCGAGAAGTTTGCCCTGACGGTCCATGACCACGACCTTGCAGCCGGTTCGGAATCCGGGGTCAATCGCAAGAGTCACCTTCTGGCCCAGAGGCGAGGCCAACAGCAGTTCGCGGAGGTTGTCTGCAAAAACCTGAATGGCTTCTGCGTCGGCTTTCTTTTTGTAGAAAACGCGGGCTTCGCCTTCCATGGCAAAGCCAAGGAGGCGTTTGTAGGAGTCCTGCACAGCAAGACGAACCTGTTCGCCGGCGGACGATTTGTTTTTTACGAACTGACCCTCCAAGATGGCAAGCGCTTCATTTTCTTCCGGGGCGAGCCGGGAGTAGAGAAAACCTTCGGTTTCCCCACGGCGGATGGCAAGAATGCGATGGGACGGAGCA
>JBGSVX010000639.1:0-2430 GCA_041752795.1 Terrimicrobiaceae bacterium | reverse complement strand
AAACACTTGCTACTGTAAATACAGGTAAAAGTCGTTTAGTCAATATATATTACGATAATAATTTACTTATTACTTGCTACATTTTTGGGCATATTCATTGATTTTCAACGACTTATAAAAAAATTAGGGGGAAGTTAGGCTGGTACAGGGAGCACAGGCGTCCCGCCTGTGAATGGCGCAGGTCACTTGCCTCCAAACGGGCGGGAGGCCCGTTCTCCCTGGGCAGAAGCTCGATAACCGAACGATTTTTAATGCGTTTGCCTTGGGGGTGAAAGGCACTGAAGTCACACCTTCGGTTTTCTCTGGAACATTGGCTGGAAGCCAATGCCACGTGGCATTGGCATCTTGCCAATGATCTGCACGGTTGTCCCGAATTCTTAAATTTACCCCGGTTTGTTCGCGCCGGAGATCCGTGTGAATCCACAGCGCTGGGCGGCGGCTCCCACGAGGGCCGCCACGCGTTTTTTCAGGCGATAGGCTCTGCGGAGAAGGATGCCCAGCAGCACAAGGTAGGGGGCCCAAAGCCAGAGGTCGCTGCCGGGTTCGAGGACCTGACGATATCCGAGGATGCAGATGATGGTGAGGTTGACGAGGAATGTGGTCGCGACCATGCGCGTGGCGAGGTGCACGCGGGTGAGGCATTTCGGGCCGCCATGGTATTCGGTGACGGTTCGAAGCTGAATCCCCCACCAGAAACTCCCGTAAATTTGGATGTCCCATTCCTTCCATCCAGTGTCAATCGAGTAGCTCCAGCCCTCGGTTTCCAAGGCAGAAATCACTTCCGGAAGCAGGGCTTCCCGTCCCCGGCCATTTTCGCTCCAATAATTTAATTTGGAGATGCTTCCCCGGGCCGGCGTGTAATTTTCTTCAGGTGCGGCAATAACCGCCGGCGGGGTGCGTTTGAATTTGAGCCATGTAAAATAGCGGGCCCATCCGCGAACCAGTGGTTGGGCCAAGGCAAGGAAGGTGACCAGAAGTCTGGCTCGAATCGTGTCATGACGTGACTCCAAGCGGGCATGAATCATGTAGGAGAGGGCGACGAGCAGGGTTCCTCCAAACATGAGATACGGAACGATGCGGAGCATCGGGAGTGGAACCGAAAGGGCCAGGATAAAAGCGGTGAGTGCCACCCACTCGACGCTGCTCACATACGCAGCAACTTCCGATTGCGGGGTCGGGTAAATGCTTTGAAAAAGACCTTCTCCGAAAATGCCATGATAAATCACCGGGCGATTCACAAGCCATGTGAAGCGGGGCGCACCATAAATCTGACCCTTCCATTTGGCAGTGCCCGTTGGGCCGAAATAAATGAGATGTTTGAATCGAAGCATCGACTCAGCCTCTCCGTAGCCTTCCTGCTGTTTTTGGAAGGCTTTGAGCGTGAAGCGCCGGTAATGCCAGACGATGGCGGCCGGGCTGAATGCGATGACCTGACCCTCCTGCTGGAGACGCCAGCAGAAATCCACATCGTCCCCGGCTTTGCGGTATTCTGGGTCGAATCCCCCAACCTTGTCGAAGGCCCACTTATAAAATGCCATGTTGCAGCCGGGGATATGTTCGGCCACGACATCGGAAAGCAGAACATGACTCGGACCGCCAGGAGCAGCAGCCACACAGGCTTGGATCCAATTTTCTGCCGGCGGCGAAATATTCGGACCACCCACCCCGGCGTAGTCACCGCTGATCAGTGTGCCAACCAAAAAGTAGAGCCAGTCGGGATCGGCCATGCAATCGCTGTCTGTGTAGGCAATGATCTCGCCCTTGGCTGCGTAGGCGCCCACATTTCGCGCGAAACTAAGTCCTTTGTTTTCCTGCCGGATGCTCACAATCCATGGATGCCGAGCGGCACTTTCCACGGTATCGTCCTTCGATCCGTCATCCACAAGAATCACTTCGTAATCCGGGTAATCCACCTCCCTCAGCGACTGCAAACACCGATCCAGCGTTTTGCCGCCATTGTAAGAACAGACGATCACCGAGACCTTCGGGTAACTCGGAAGCGGCACGCGTTTGGTGACCGAACCCTCCCCGGCAAAAAGCCGCTTCACCATCTCATACGCAGGCTTCACGGAACGATCCCGCCGCACCAACCCGAAGGACCAGTCCAAAATTTCCTGACCACCCCGGAACCATTCATCAGTCCACGAATAAATGATCGTTCCCGCCAGGCCGCCGCGAACGACACTTTCGATATGCCACTGCAACATCTCCGCCTGCTCCTCTTCAGGATGACGGATGGTGTCCATGCCAAACTCTCCAAGCATCAGAGGCTTGTCATCCGCAAGATTTTGCAGACGGGCGAGGTACCTCTCAAAGTCATCGCGGTTGTGCAGATAGACATTGAACGTTGTGAAATCCGAGTTTTGCGGAAGGAGGTATTCGGTGGGCGGGTAGCTCGCGTAGGAAAAGAGCGCGTTGGGGTCCTCGGCG
>JBGSVX010000638.1:0-3620 GCA_041752795.1 Terrimicrobiaceae bacterium | reverse complement strand
AACGACTTTTTCAGGCCTTCGAGATCAGTTTGACGATTATCAAAATAGATGGCAGAGGAGGGGGGTGGGGAGATGGTTACGACTTTGGGTGACCGCCGTGGGGACAAAACGAACGGGGAATCCGGAAGGGAAACAGAAACTCCGGGTTGAAGAAGAAACGAAGCTCCGAGGAGCACAAAAAAAATGAGCAGGAGGGGGATTTGAATGGCCGGGATGGCAAAGAGCAAGGCCGGAGGGATTCCCGGCGAGCGGCGCAATTTCATTTCTGCCCACCCCGTTGCCGGACTTCATCAAGCACAAAGAGCAATTCGATGGCTGTGCGCTCCATGTCGCGCAAAAAATCGTTCACTCGCGCTGAGAGGAAGCTGTGTGCAAGGAAGGCCGGGATGGCGACTGCGAGCGAAGCGGCAGAGGTCAGCAGACTCCAGTAAACTCCTTCGGCGATATCAGTGGCGGTGGCATTGCCTCCCTGGCTTGTGATAATTTGAAAGGTTTGGAGCAGGCCGAGGATCGTGCCCAGCAGCCCAAGGAGCGGGGTGGTGTAGGCAATGGCCGCAAGGAGCGGCAAATTTCGTTCCAAGCGCGGTACTTCGAGCTGACCGGCCTCGGAGGCCACATCGCGCAGTTCTCCGCGGGGAAGTTCATGACGAAGAATCAGAGCATGAGCCACTCGCGCGACCGGACCCGGGGTTGCCGCGCACTCGTGCAGGGCCTCCGCGAAATTCCCTTTGCGCAAAATGTTGGCCAGCCCGCGAAGGAGATCTCCGACAGGAATCGCGGCCCGGTGATAAAAAAAGAGACGTTCCAAAAACACGCCCAGCGCCACAATGCTGCACAGCAACACGAGCCACATGATCGGCCCCCCTTTTTGAACAAGATCAAGCATGGAAAAACCCGCGGCCTCCGGTTTGAAAAATTACGTGTCGCTTCATCCCGCGGCGTCCTCAATCGGAAGGGCAAGGTTCGATTCCCCCAGTGCGATCACCACATCGTGCAAACGCTCGCGCACACCGGGCACGAATCCCCGGTCAGAATGAAGCACCAACATTGCCAAATCATCCGCATGGAAAAAACTCACCGGTCCCTTCTCGGAATGAACTGTCACAGCCGGGATCGCCCCAAGACCCATGCGCATGGAAGACGTCCTGATCGCAGAAAGCATCGCCGAAGCATTTGCGGTCAGGGAAACCAAATCAATTCCAGAAGGCACATTGTGAGAAGCCAGCACGTTGGAGCCCTTGGCCAAAATACAGGACCGGATGCCGGGAAGTCCCCCGCACAACTCCAACACGCGCTCCGCAGACAAGTGCTCCTCGGTCATAAAAATTTCTTGGAGGCGTCCCTGCGCAGGCAGGCCTTCGGTCCGTGCGGTCAATGGCTGGGGCTCCACAAAGTTCTCAAAGGCCTGATGCGGCTCCACAGAAAGAGCCGGGGTTTCCATTTCCTGGGGAGCAAATTCCTGAGGCAAAAATTCCTGAGAGGGTGGCTCCGGGATTTCTGCAAAGGCTTCGACTGGCTCTGGCGGTTCCGGCATTTGGACAGGCGGTTCGACCGGGATTTCCGGCTCCACCACGGAAAGGGGTGCCGGAATTTCATCAACTGGTGAGACATCCTCAGGAACGGACTGTGGGACCTCTTGAGAGTCCCGGAAAGGAACCTGATAGGGATTTGCTTGCGGAGGCTGTTGCGGAGGCTGTTGCGGAGGCGGCGGGATGACGGGTGCCATCGGGGCAGGCGGCACGAACGGAGTCCCTGTGGAGTCGGGATTGATTCCCTTGCGCCTCAGGATTGGCATCATCCGGAAAACTTTTCGCTGGGTAGGAATGCTTGATGTTGCGATTTTGGGAGATGCGGGCTCTGGTTGAGGCGGCTCAGCCGGCAATTCAGCGGCACTCACCTCCTGGGCAATCGGTATTTCCTCGATGGGCTGGGCAGCTGGCTCCTGCGCATGCGTTGGCATTACGGGCTCCGGCGAATATTCTGCGGGTGGCCATGCTGGGCGAGTCTCTGCAAACGTGGGTTGGACAAACGCAGGGGGCGGGGGCGCCATGGGTGCCGGGGGAACCAACCTCATCGGAGCGGCTGTGGGAATAGGAGCCTGAACAGGAACTTGAGCCTCAACTGGAGCGGGAGCGTCAAAGTGGATCGGAGCCGCAGGGGCCTCCACGATGGGCTCAATCACAGGAGGCGCAAATGGGGTCGGTTCTTCGATGAGTTCCTTGGTGATTGTGAACTGATAGCGAAGCGCCAACATGGACGGACTCACATTCACGGTCCCTCCATCCAAAAGATCCGGCGAGATATCCTGCGGAGCCAACTCCAGCAAACGCGCCAGCGGAATCGATGGACTCGGCGAAGCAAAGAGTTCCGAACATGGCACCGTGATGCTTCGGTTGGGATCAAATCCGGATGCCTTGAGACGCGACGGCAGCTTCAATTCCCCCAACAGAAAAGTTATCTCTTCTGGAGGGGCGGAATGATATCGATATGTCGGCCCCCGAAAGGCCGCCTTGGCGGTGAGATCGTAATTCACTGGGATTTTGTATGAGACTATGACTTTTTCCCCCTCCGGCGCAAGGGTGCGATTTCATTCTCCGCACCGACCCAAGCCCACATCACGGGTTCATGTGCCCGCAGCGGGGACGAGACTTTTAATCGTGACCCCAAATCGGGAAAGGGCGGCAGTGTCAGGAAACCTCGCGGCGACATATCCGTCGGGCCGGACAAGCACACACCCGGAGGAGGTGATTCCATAAGTTTTCTCAAAATCTGCACTCTCGAATTCGGCGCCATTTTGGAAAAATAAGATGTTGGGATGCCGCCAATTTCCCCCGGCGCGTCCTGCAAGAATCACGTATTCCCCGCCAAAAAAATCCAGCGTGGATGTGCGATCTCCGGCATGGGATACGGTCAGATGCGGAGCCCGTGAACCCGGTCGCGCGCAAGGCGCATAGTCATTGATGGGATCCGACACTTCCGTTATGGCCGTTCCATCAGGCTGAAGGATGCCTTCTTCGTAGCAAGGACCAAGGTCCTGACCCAACCCCGTGCCAGCCCGACGACTGTGCGCAATGCCATCCCGGGCGGCCGCCCAATCCCCGCGCATGGCTGCTGCCACAATGGAAAAAATTTCGTCAGCATTCCTGTTTGTGTTCTGCATGAGGCGCAGCGCACAGGGCCTCCGCTCGGACTCGTACGAATCGAGCCAAGTTTCCGGTGCTTCCCCACGGATCACCGAGGCCAGTTTCCATGCGAGATTGTGGACTGACTGCAAACCATTGTTGAGTCCCAATCCCCCGGCAGGCGACAAACGCGCGGCGGCATCTCCCACAAGGAACAGGCGACCGTGACGCCAACTCTTCGCAACTTTGGGGCTCATCACCCATGGACTGAGGCCAAGGACTTCGACTGGAATTTCCGGAAGGCCCGAGGCAAGGCGGATGGTTTCTGTGACCCGATCTCCTGTGAACTCCTCCGCAGATTCCCCCGGCTGCAGGAAGTGGTGCATGAGCCAGAGGTCAGAGCCATTGACCGCCACAAAAAACTCAAAAAATTCCTGGCCGACGGCATGATACAGGATCGCTTTCCGGTCTTGGAGGTAGGACCCATAATCCGCCCGG